>NZ_JAQMHU010000040.1:0-21511 GCF_028307415.1 Curtobacterium uvaldense
ATCCTCCTGCGGGCGGCAGCCGGCGCGACGTGCCCGGACACAACCGGAAGCACCTCGCGCCACGGAAACCCGTGGCGCGAGGTGCTTTCGGTTGTGCGCGAGCAGGTCGCGCCGCGCAGCGCCGCAGCGGCGCGCAGGCGCCGCCGCCGCAGCCGCGCCGCCCCTACCCGAGCACCACGCTCCACGAGAACGCCTGCGGCCACAGCTGGTGCTCCGGGAGCACGTCGAGCCCGCAGGCCCGCGACCCCAGCCCGTGCTGCGCCGCGTCGAGGTACAGGTACGCGTGCTCCGGCGTCGGCAGCTCGTACGGGTGCATCGCACGCCCGAGCTCCTGCGCGGTCCACGGCGAGAGCGTGAAGCCCGCCCGGTGCGCCCCGACGGTCGACACCGTGAACGGCCCGACCGACAGCGTCCGCAGCCCCGGCCGGTGTCCGGTCTCCTGCGGCATCGAGTAGTCCACGGTCAGCGCCCGCGCCGGCGCACTGAACCGGCCGACCCGAGCAGCACGCGACGAGTCCGCGTACGACTCCGCCGGTCCGGTCCCGAACCACGAAGCGTCCTCGTCGAGCAGCGACGCCGGCAGGTCGAACCGCACGCCGATCCGCGGCCAGGTGACGTCCCACGCCCCGAACGGCACCGCGTCGGTCTGCAGCAGCAGTCCGTCGTCGGTCAGGGTCCAGCGGTGCGTGACGTCGACGCCCCACCCGCTGTTCGCCGCCGCCACACGGACGCGCTGCTCGAGGCCGTGGTCGGTCCGCGACACCGACACGAGCCGGTGCGTCAACCGGTCGAGCCCGCGTGCACGCCACCGGACCGCCGACGCCGGAGCGGTGGGGTCGCCGACGCCCTTCGTCAGCACCGGGTCGGCCGTCTCGTACCCGCCCTGCGAGGCCAGGCTGTCGTTGTCCGTCGGTGCGCGCCACAGCTCGAGCCGCGGCCCGGCGACCTCGTGCCCCTTCCAGGACACCAGGTCACCGCGGGCGGTGAAGGTCCCCTCGCCGAGACGGTCGCCGTCCCATCCCTGTCGGGAGGCCCGGGGCACGTCCGCCGCGCGGCTCGCCACGAGCCGCTGCGTGCGTGCGACGACGTGGCCGGTGTCCGCCCACGCGGTCGGCCCCGCCAGCTCCGCCGTCACGTCGATCCACAGCTCGTCGCCGGGGGCCAGGGACGCGGCGTCCGCGGCTGCCGCGAGCACCTCGTCGGGCACCGGGACCGTGGCCGACTGCCGGGCCGCGACGACGCCGGGGGTGAAGCGGCCGCTGGCCTCCTCGACCCCGTTCCGCGACAGGGTCCAGCGGAAGCGCAGTCCTGCGGTCGATGCGGAGTGGTACCGGTTCTCGACGAGCACGGTGGTGTCCGACAGCGAGAACCGGATCGGGGCCACGACGGCCGCGAACTCCGCCAGCCCCGGCGTCGGGGAGTCGTCGGGCAGCACGAGGCCGTCCATCACGAAGTTGCCGTCGTGCACGACCTCGCCGAAGTCGCCGCCGTACGCGTAGTAGTCCTCACCCGACGCGGTCTGCGCGAGGAGTCCGTGGTCCCGCCACTCCCACACGAAGCCGCCGTGCAGTCGCGGGTACCTGTCGACCAGGTCCTCGTACTCCTGGATCTGGCCGGGTCCGTTGCCCATCGCGTGGACGTACTCGCAGTGCAGGAACGGCTTCGTCCGCTGCCGCGCGGCCTCGGCCGGACCGCACCCGAGCAGCGGGGTCTCCGGGCCGCCGCCGATCGACTCGGTCTCCTGCAGCGTCGGGTACATCCGCGAGTACACGTCGGTGTAGGCGCCGGTGTAGTCGCCCTCGTAGTGCACCGGGCGCTCGTCGTCGCGGTCGTGCACCCACTGCGACATCGCGGCGAGGTTCCGGCCGGTGCCGGACTCGTTGCCGAGCGACCACATGACGATCGACGCGTGGTTCTTGTCGCGCTCGACCGTCCGGGCGATCCGGTCGAGGTATGCGTCACGCCAGGCCGGGTCGTCCGAGGGGTTCCCGACCCAGTCGGTGAAGAGGAAGCCGTGGGTCTCGAGGTCGCACTCCAGGACCACCCAGAACCCGAGCTCGTCCGCCAGGTCGAGCACACGGGGGTGCGGCGGGTAGTGCGAGGTGCGGATCGCGTTGACGTTGTTCCGCTTCATGAGCGCCATGTCCGCGCGGGCGTGCTCCTCGTCGAAGACGCGGCCGCGCACGGGGTGGGTCTCGTGCCGGTTCACCCCGTGGAACACCACGCGCTCGCCGTTCACCAGGAACCGGTCGCCGACGATCGACACGGCGCGGAAGCCGAGGCGCAGCGCGACGGTCTCGCCGCCCGCGCGGCCGCCGGCGTCCGTGCCGGTGGAGACGGTCGCGTCGTACAGCTTCGGGACCTCGGCGCTCCACGGCTCGACGCCCTCGAGGGTGATCGGCGCGACCTCGTCGGCCGAGGCCCACGTCACGTCGACACCGAGGTCGGGCACCCGGAAGCGCACCGGGAACGCGGCGTCGAGGGTCGGGAACGTGATCGTCCCCGTGCCGGTCTCCGGCCGTCCGGAGGCAGCCGTACCGGCCGTGGCGGCGTTGCCGAGGGTCGCGGTCCAGCCGGCGCGCACGAACACGTCGTCGATCGGCGCGGTCGGTCGGGCGAGCAGGGTGACGCTCCGGAAGATGCCGGGCAGCCACCACTGGTCCTGGTCCTCGAGGTACGAGGCGGCCGACCACTGGTGCACCCGGACGAGCAGCTCGTTCGACCCCGGCACGAGCAGCGAGGTCACGTCGAACTCGGTCGCGAGTCGGGATCCGGTCGACCAGCCCACGAGGGACCCGTTCAGCCACACCCGGAAGTGCGACTCGACACCGTCGAAGCGCAGCAGCACCCGGGCCGCGGCGTCGAAGGACGCGGGTACCTCGAACGTGCGGCGGTGGTCGCCGGTCGGGTTCTCCTCCGGCGGGTGCGGCGGGTCGATCGGGAACGGGTACTGCAGGTTCGTGTAGCTCGGCGCGCCGTGCCCGTGCAGGACCCAGTGCGACGGCACGGGGAGGCTGCCCCACCCGTCCTCCACCCCCGGGAGCGGGACGTCCGCGACCGGCGACCACCGGAAGTCCCAGTCCCCGTCGAGCGACAGGGACGGGGCGTCGGTGTGCAACCAGGCCCGCGGCGCGAGCCGGGTGTCCGAGCCCGGTGCCGTCGAGGCGAGCGCGTCGAGCGCCTCGGGCGTGGTGCTGGTGGAGGACGAGTGAGCAGCGATGGTCAACCCTTGACCGATCCTTCCGTGAGGCCCCCGCGCCAGAAGCGCTGCAGGACGATGATCGCGATCACCAGCGGGATCACCGAGACGAGCACGCCGCCGGTGGTGAGCTGGTAGAACTCTGGCAGACGATCGACCTGTGCCCGCCAGTTGTTGAGTCCCAGTGTGATCGGGTAGAGCTTCTGGTCTGCCAGCATGATGAGCGGCAGGAAGAAGTTGTTCCAGATGCCGACGACCTGGAACAGGAACACGGTCACGAGCGCCGGGGTCATCTGGCGCAGCACGATCGTGTGGAAGATCCGCAGCTCGCCGGCACCGTCGATGCGGGCCTGCTCGAGGAGCGCCGTGTCGACCGAGGCGGCGGCGTACACCCGGCAGAGGAACAGCCCGAACGGGGAGACGAGGCTCGGGATGAGCACGCTCCAGTACGTGTCGGTCAGGCCCATCGTCGAGAAGAGCAGGAACAGGGGCAGCGCCGTCGCGGTCCCCGGCACGAGCACACCGCCGAGGATCGTGCCGAACACCAGCTGCCGCCCGCGGAACTCGTACTTCGCGAGCGCGTACCCGCCGGCCGCGGCGAAGTAGGTCGCCAGGACCGCGCCGACGCCGGAGTACAGGACGCTGTTCGCGATCCAGCGGACGAAGATGCCGCCGTCGTACGAGAACACCTGCTGGATGTTGCTGAACAGCGCGAACTCGCCGCCGAACCAGAACCCGTTCGTCGCGAACAGGGCGCCGGTGGTCTTCGTCGCCGCGATGACGACCCAGTACAGCGGCACGAGGAAGTAGACCGCGACGATGACGAGGATGGCCGTCACGACGATCTGCGAGCGGGGGGAGCGGTCGAGCTTGCGGCGCTGGTGCGCCGTGATCGACGTGGTGTCGACGGGCTCGGCCGCCTGCTTGGTCACTGGCGCCTCGATGGCTTCGCTGGTCATGCTTCCGCCCCCTTGCTGTCGGCCTGGAGGCGCGGCGCGGCTCCGGTGGTGGTGCTGCGGTCCGCGACGCCGGTGGCGGGTCGCGACCCGGTGGCGGACGTGCCGCGCGTCTGGAGCGCACGCCGCGCCTCCAGGCCGTCGCGCTTGGCCCGCTTCTTCTGGTCGCGCTCGTTCTTCGGCGCGCGGTTCGTCAGCGCGAGGAACGCGAACGACAGGATGAACGCGGCCAGCGCGATGATCACGGCCTGCGCGCTCGCGACGCCGTACTCGTTGAAGGCGAAGGCGTTCGTGTACGCGGCGTAGTTCGGCGTGTACTCGGTGTCGATGGCGGGCGCGACCGTCGACAGGATCTGCGGCTCGGCGAAGAGCTGCAGCGTGCCGATGATCGAGAAGACCGTCGTGAGCACCAGGGCCGGGGCGATGAGCGGGATCTGGATCCGCCACGCGACCTGGAAGGGGCCGGCGCCGTCCATCTTCGCGGCCTCGTAGACCTCGCCGGGGATCGACTTGAGCTGCGCCACGATGATGAGCATGTTGTAGCCCGTGTAGGTCCACGTGACGATGTTCGCGATCGACCACAGCACGCTGTTCGCGCCGAGGAAGTCCGGCTGCAGCCCCATCGACTGCAGCAGCGACACGATCGGCGACAGGCCGGGCACGTAGAGGAACGACCAGAGGATCGTCGCGATGACGCCGGGGACGCCGTACGGCATGAAGTAGACCGCGCGGAAGAAGGCGGGCCAGCGGGCGCTCGCCGACTCGAGCAGCAGCGCGAGGATCGTGCAGAGGACGATCATCACCGGCACCTGCACGATGCCGAACAGGAGCATGCGCCAGATCGAGCCGACGAACCCGGCGTCGTTCAGCGCGGTGACGTAGTTGTCGAAGCCGGCGAAGCGGCCGGTGACGCCGTCCTCGCCGAACAGGCCCTCGCGGTCGACGGTGGTGAAGCTCTGGAAGAGCGCGCTGATGATCGGGATGATGAACGTCAGCACGAACAGGGCGAGGAACGGGGCGAGCAGGATCCACGGGGCGCGCTTCTGGGCGCTCGTGGCCTTGGTGCTCGTGCGGAAGCCGGATCCCGGCTGGGTGGCGGTCATCGTGCGGTCCTGACGCTGAGGCCCTTGTCCTTGAAGGACTGGACGATCTCCCGCTGGGCGAGCTCGACCGCGTCCGTGAGCTTCAGCCCACCGGTGAGCTTGCGGCGGAACTGGTTCTGCAGGCTGGTGAAGGCCGACTGGGTCACGGGCGACCACGACCACTCCAGGTTCTGCTCCTGGGCCGAGGGGACGAAGACCTCCTCGTTGTAGTTCTGCCCGGAGAACCACTCGGACGGCTGCTGGCGCGCCTTGCCGATGTAGTCCTTCGCCGGGGACCACCCGATGCCGCAGTACTTGATCATCGCGTCGACGCCCTCCTTCGAGGTCGTCATCCACGTGATGAACTCGAGCGCTTCCGCCGGGTGCTTCGCGTTCGCCAGCACGGCGGCCGTCGAGCCGCCGATCGAGCTCGAGCCGTAGCCGGTGCCGCCCCACGTCTGCATGGGGGCGACCTTCCACTTGCCCTCGCCGCCCTGCACGGACTGGATGAGGGCGTCGCCCCAACTCGCGCTCGTGACCGCGGCGATCTTGCCGCTCGCGGCGGCGGCGTACCAGCCCGGGGAGTACGCCCCCGCGCTCGTGTCGACCAACTTGTCGTCGATCACCCCGTCGAAGAACTCGGCGACCATCATCGTCTTGTCGTCGGTCATGTCGACGACCCAGGCGTCGCCGTCGGTCCGGAACCAGCGCGCGCCCGCCTGCTGCGCGTACGCGGCGAAGGGCGAGGCGTCGGCGACCGGGAACACCTCGAGGTAGTTGCCGTTGCCCGTGCCGCGCACCTTGTCGGCCAGGTCGCGCCACTCGTCCCACGTCGTCGGGGGCTGACCGCCGGCCTGCTCGAGGATCGCGGTCTGGTAGTAGAAGCCCATCGGGCCGGTGTCCTGCGGGATGCCGTAGACGCCGTCGACGAACTCGACCTGCGACCACGCGGCCTCGTCGTACTTCGACTGCACGTCCTTCGCGCCGTACCGGGCGAGGTCGACCAGGCCGTTCGCGAGCATGAACTCCGGGATCTGCCGGAACTCGACCTGCCCGATGTCCGGACCGCCGCCGGCCGCGAGCGCGGAGTACATCTTCTGGTACCCGCCCGCGTTGCCCCCGGGGATCCAGTTCGCGGTGACCTGGATGCGCGGGTTCTTCGCGTTCCAGACGTCGCAGACCTTCTGGAGGTCCTTGAGCCACGCCCAGTAGGTGATCTGGACGGTCTCGCCACCGGCGGCCGCGGGGACCAGCGCAGCCTTGTTGACATTCGTCGATCCCGGGACGGCGCACCCGGCGAGCAACCCCGCCGCAGCTGTTCCGAGTCCGAGTCCGAGCAGGTTCCGTCGTGACAGGACGGTTCTCGATGGGATGGGTGTCATCACGGCTCCGGTTCGTCGTTGAGCGGGGTCGGAGCCAGCAAAGCACAAAACCGAGCGAGGCTGTGCATTCCTGAAGTATCCACAGAACGTCGTGACCGAACCGTGGCCCGGTGCCTCCGGCGAGCGCGGCGGCGCGCGACGGCGCGAGACTCGGTTCCGCGGACACGTTCGCGGTCGCGGCGACGCGAATCCGTCCGCTCACGCGAGCCTCGGAGCGAGCCGTCGGCGCCCCGTCCCGCGCTGGCTGCGTGTTCGCTCCGACCTCCGAACGTGGTCAGCGCCGAGCGCGCACCGTGGTCAGCACGCACAACACCGAAGCCGCAGGCGGCCCGACAGCGACGTCGGCGGCACCGACGCAAAGGGGCAGGCGATGACCGATCGCGGCAACAGCACGCACGGACCCGAGCTCGACGACCAGCTCGCGCACGAGGCGCAGAGCATCGTCCAGGGGCACGGCAGCAACGCACACGTCGAGGAGTTCCGGCAGTCCGAACCGGTGCCCGACGACACCGACGACGCCGAGACGGTGACGGCCTCCGGGTACGACGGCGAGCTCGAGGGGTCGTTGCAGGACGACGGATCGGGCGTCGGCGGGGGATCGGACGCCGTCTTCACGACCGAGACCGACGAGGAGGGCGAGCGCTGATGGCCCAGACCACCCGCGAGACCAGCGCCCTGCAGCCCGAGATCGTCCAGGCGCTCCAGACGCCGGGCACCTGGACGTGGGCCTACGTCGACGCGTCGGGCAACCGCGAGGACCCGCGCCGCATCGCCGCGCTCCAGCGTCGGACCGTCTCCGATGCGCTCGCGGGGCAGGGCTGCTCCGACCGCGCCGCACAGATCATCGAGGAGGAGCTCGTCGAACAGCCCGGTGTCCCCGCACCCGTCGCCCGCTACGTGCTCGTCCGCGACGACGAGCTCGTGCTCAGCGAGGTGCTGCCCGGGCACCTGCACGGCCAGGAGTCGATCGGCACCGGCGCCGTCCCCGACCTGCTGCCCCTGCTCGCCCACCGGCCCTTCGACCTGCCGTTCCTCGTCGTCACCGTCGGACGTGAGGGCGGCGGCTTCCGCAGCTACCGACTCGGGCACGCCCCCACCGGCGCCGCCGAGGACGAGCAGCGCGTGCAGGGCCGGACCGACACGCTGCACAAGGCGAAGTCCGGTGCCGGGTGGAAGCAGCCGCACTGGCACCAGCACGCCGAGGAGATCTGGAAGCAGACCGCCGGCGAGGTCGCGGCCGCGATCGAGGAGACCGTCCGGGCGACCGCGCCCCGGCTGATCGTGCTCGCCGGGGACATCCGTGCCCGCGAACTCCTGCGTGGTGAGCTCTCGACCTCGACCAGGGCGCTGGTCACCGAGGTCGCGGTCGACCCGCGCGCCGACGACGCCTCCGAGAAGGCGCTCGTGCAGCACGTCGACCTCGCCCTCGCCCGCGTCCTGGCGTCGCGGCGGCACGACGTGCAGGACCTGCTCCGCACGCACGAGGGCCGCGGGGACAACGAGAGCGTCAGCGGGATCGGTGCCGTCGTGTCCGCGCTGCAGCAGGCCCAGGCAGCCGTCGTCACGCTCGACGCCGGTGCGCTCGGGGACCGGACGCTGTACGCGCTCGATGCCGCACCCTGGGTCGCCACCGCTCCCGAGCAGACCGCGGGGGCGTCGGTGCTGGGGCAGGTCCCGGCGGTGTGCGCACTCGTCCGGGCGGTCGTCCTGACCGACGCCGAACTCGTCCTGGTGAACGCGGCGTCGCTGCCGAGCGGTGCCCCCGCGTCCGCGCTCCTGCGCTGGCCGGTCGGTCCCGCCGTCCCTGCCTGACCCCGTCCGCCGCGGAGGCCCCTCGCACGGACGCCCCTTCCGCGGGACGCAACGTCGGCGGTTGCTCGCAGCGGTACACCCCTGCGAGCAGCCGCCGACGTTGCGTGTTGCGGGCGGTGCTGGGCGTCAGTCGTGGGAGACGTCGGCGCGCGGGACGACCGGCAGCGCGAGCAGGGGGAGCGCGGCCACGATCGCGAACGACGCCGCGAAGCCGAGCACCCCGACGAGTGCACCGACACCGGGGCCGACGGCGCTCGCCGCCAGGAACTGCCCCGTGTTCTGCGCACCGAGCGCCCGGCCCGACCACGAGGGCCCCGCCGCCTCGGCCACCGACGTGTAGGCGAGGCCGTTGTCCGCCACGGTGACGCTCGTGGCGATGACGAGGAACACCGCCGCGGGCGCCCAGTGCGACACGTCGACGAGCGCGAGTGCGCCCATGACGGCCGCTGCGGCCACCGCGACGACGCGCAACGGCCCGACCCGGGAAGCGACGCGGTCGCTCCAGGCGCCGACCAGGATGCGCCCGACGGCCCCCACGAACTGCGAGGCGCCGACCAGCAGTCCGGCCGCAGGCGTCGACCACCCGAGGCCCACCAGCCAGACCAGCCCGTACGTCGAGAGCGTGAACTGCGGCACGACGAGCAGCACCGACACGAGGTGCACCCGCCACAGGAACCCGGACGCCCGGTACGGGTTCGCGGGGCCCGCGTCGATCGTCGCGGTCGCCGCCGCTGCCCGGGCCTGCCGAGGCCGTGGGGGATCGACGATGCCGACGGCGCAGAGCACGGTGAGCACCGCGCACAGCACGAACGGCAGCACGAGTGCGGTCCGGACACCGTGCGTCTCGGTCAGCAGCGGCACCGTCACGGCAGCGAGCGTCACGCCGAGCGGCTGCGACATCTGCCGGATGCCCATCGCGAGACCGCGGCGCTCCCTCGGGAACCACCCGACCACGACCCGTCCGCTCGCCGCGTTCGTCGAGGCACTCGTCATGCCCGCCGCCAGGAACGCGACCCCGAGCAGCAGTGGGTCGCCCGCCGTGACCCACGCCGCGACGACGGTCAGGGTGGTCAGCGCGAGTCCGCCGGCGATCACCACCCGTTCGCCGACGCGGTCGGTCACCGCGCCCCAGGCGATGAGGGTGAGGACGAGGCCGATCGTCGAGGCGGCCGCGAACAGTCCCGCCGACGCGAAGGGCATCCCCTGCGCCAGCAGGTGCGGGATGAGCAGCGCCGGGGCGGAGACGACGAGGGTCCCGGCGGCCTGTGCCGCGACGCCGAGCGCGAGCATGGTCCACGCCCTGGCGGGGACGACGGGCGGAGCGGCGGTGGTGGTCTGCGCGGGCACGTCGTCTCGATCGGGGAGCGGTTGGTGTACCAGGACGGTATACCAACACGCGTCGATCTGCACTACGCTGGTCCGCCGTGACCGAGACGACCGAGACCGCCGCGCCCGTCTCGCAGACGAGCCAGCTCTACGACAACCTGCGCGCGGCGATCCTGACCCTCGACATCGCCCCCGGAGAGCGGATCTCGGAGCGCGGACTCGAGGGACGCTTCCACGCCTCGCGGACCCCCGTGCGCGCTGCGCTGTCACGGCTCGAGCGCGAGGGGCTCATCCTCCACGAGGGGCGGTCGTGGACGGTCACCCCGATCGACCTCGACGAGATCGCGTCGCTCGCCGAGCTCCGCGGCGTGCTCGAACCCGCCGCGGCGCGTCTCGCCGTCGAGCGCGCCTCCGCCGAGCAGCTCGATGAGGTCCGTGCGCACCTCGACCAGCTCCGCAGCACACCCGACCGCGAGGCCGGGATCCGCATGGGGTCGACGTTCCACCTGGACCTCGCCGCGCTCGGGGGCAACCGCTTCGTCACCGATGCGATCGCCGACGCCCTCACTCGACTCGAGCGGACGCGGTGGATCGAGGTCCGCACCGCAGAGGCGCGCGAGGCCGCGTGGGACGAGCACAGCGCGATCCTCGAGGCCGTCCGTGCAGGCGAGGCCGACCGCGCGGCCGAGCTGCTGGCGGCGCACGTCGCGGGGACCAACGACCGCCTGCTCGCATTCATCGCGCAGGAGCGACGGCGCCTGCGCGGTGCGGGCATGGCGATCGTCGGCAGCCCGGAGCTGCTCGGCGACGGCGAGCCGGTCGCCACCCAGGCGCACTGACCACGAGGCGCACTGACGCGCGCCGGCACGCGCGCTGACGCAGCCGCTCCGACCCCGAACGGTCGGTCGCGGTGGCCGATTCCGCGCTGCGCTGGCCGATCAGTCACGGACCGATGGTCCTGCTCGTGTTCGTCCCGCGCCTCGCGGCGCACGGAGTCGGATGGACTGTCGACTCTGCGTCGGGCGCATGTCCTGAGCCTCGTACAAGGTGCGCGACCAGCGCGTTGAGAGGGCGCTCGAGGTGTCGGTACGCCAGCGGAGCGACCAGCACGGGTGCCACGACCGCGAGGGACACCGGGATCGGCCACGGAGCCGCTGGTGCGATCGCCTGGACCAACCACACGACGCCCGGCCCGATCAGCGGATGCAGCATGTAGAGCGAGTACGAGGTGGTGCCTCCGTACACGAGCCATCGGGGGATGTACGTGCGGATCGCGGAGTCGTACCGAACCGCAGCGCAGAGCAGCGCGGAGATCGTGAAGAAGGAGACGCCGGCGGAAGCGCTGGGTTCGCCTTCCTTGACGGAGTGCAGCAGGGCGATGAACGCGGACAGCGTGACGATCGCGGCAACGGTGTGTACGACGGGCTTCCGCCCCTGCCGTGCGATCAGCATGCCCGCCAAGAAGCAGAGGACCGCCGGGTCTGCGTAGAACCACATCGCAGAGCCCGACTCGGGGCGGAGGAGCCAGAGCAGGGACGCGCCGCAGAGTACTGGGGCTGCGAGTCGTACCGGATCGACCCGCAGGAGCAGCGCGGCAGCAACGAGCACGTAGAACGATGCTTCGAAGACGAGTGTCCAGCCGACGCCCCAGACCGGCTGGAGGTCTCCCGCTTCGTTGCGGACCGGGATGAACAGCAGCGAGCGCAGGACCGTCAGGGGATCCGACTTGGCGTTCGTCATCTGGGAGGCGAACATCCCGGTGAGGACCAACTTGACCACGGTCATCGTCCAGTAGAGCGGGACGATCCGCGCAAGGCGCTTGCGGAGGAAGCGAGCGGCCCTGACCTGGCCGCTCGTCGCCAGCTCGCGATCGGTGACGAAGACCATCACGAACCCGCTGATGCTGAAGAAGAGCCAGACGCCGAGGTGGCCGAGGTCCTCGGCGTTGAGCCAGACCCCTGGGAAGCGCTGCGCGGTGTACGCGCAGGCGTGCACGATCACGACCAGAACCGCCGCGAGGAACCGAAGAGCCTGCACGGATCGGAGCTGGTTGCGCATCCCACCAGTGTACATGTTGAATTTTATATATTCAACTTCGTCGACATTCCCCTGAGCGCTCGTCCAAGGTCGCTGCGAGGAGCATCATCGGCGCGGACGGCGCCCGTGGGTGACTGGAGATCGCTGCCGTTCCTGTGCCGCCGGTGGACCGTCTGTCCGATGGTCTGCTGGAAGGTGGCCCCCGCTTCTGCGACATCCCGGTTCGGATGTCGAAGCGCTCGTTCAGTGGAGCGGGCGTGCGCACCGACACATGCTGGACCACGTCTGTCACTGGGAGATCGGCCGGGAGGCACCGGCCGGACCGACGAGGCGGACCCGACCCGTGCCTCCCGGCTGGTCAGGCCCTGGTCGTGGGTTCCTCGGACCCGTCGATCTCCTGGGCGGACAGCGTCGCGCCGTGCTCGGTGTGGTCGAGGAGCGCGTCGCGCACCTCGGCCTCGTCGGTGGTGAGTCGGATGGCGTGCTTGCTGCCGGACCGCGTCTGCTGGGACATCGAGAGTTCCTCCTGTGTGCGTGGGCACCGTCGTGGTGCGCTTCCTCACGGGACGTTCTGAGGTCGCAACAGTCTGCGCTCGCCCCTCCGCGGAACGCAAGGGGTGTCGGCCGGCCTGTGGAGGAGTCGGAGCCGGGCCCGTGCCTAGGATGGTGCGGCCGCGCACCGGTGCTGCGGCCGGGTGGACGTCGGACGGGAGGCACGGCATGAGCGCGCAGCGCACCGCACCTCCCACGGTCTACGACGTCGCGTCCCAGGCCGGCGTGTCCATCGCCACCGTCTCCCGCGTGCTCCGCACGCCGGACGCCGTCCGTGAGGGCACCCGCGACCGCGTGCAGGCGGCGATCCGGAGCCTCGGCTACGTGCCGTCCGGCAACGCACGCGCCCTGGCCGGCAAGCGGACCGGCGTGGTCGGCCTGCTGCTGCCCGGGTTCGACGTCGTCCCGGACGAGCGACCCGACCTCGTCACGGACGGTGGCGTCCGGGTGGTCGACGACCGACGCCACGTCACGCAACCGTTCTCGTCGAACCTGTACTTCGACGAGGTCCTGCGCGGTGCCGAGACCGAAGCGTGGCAGCGGGGGCTCGCCCTGATGGTGGCGGCCGGGCGCGGGTCCTCGCGGGACGTCATCGTGAACGACGTCGCGGGTCGGGTCGACGGCCTCGCGGTGCTCGCGCAGACGGTGCCCGACGACCTGCTCGAGCACGTCGCCCGGCGCATCCCGGTCGTGGTGCTCGCGGACGACCGGCGCTCGCACGGCTTCGACTCGGTGAGCGTCGACAACGCCGCTGGCATGCGCACGCTCGCCTCGCACGTGATCGGTCGGCTCGGGATCCGCTCGCTGGCGTACCTGGCGGGGCCGATCGACTCTCCGGACGACATCGAGCGTTCGGCGGGCTTCCGCCAGGCGCTCGCCGACAACGACCTGGCGGCGTCCGACGTGCGGGTGGTGCACGGCGACTTCGGGCGCGCACGGGCTCGTGAGCTCGCGTCGGCCCTGTTCGACGGAGTCGACGTCCCCCGCGGGGTGATCTGCTCGAACGACCAGTCCGCGCTCGGCGTGCTCGACGCCGCCGGGGCGCGGGGGCTGCGCGTCCCCGAGGACGTCGTGGTGACCGGCTTCGACGGCATCGACGCCGGGCGCTTCTCGACGCCGCCCCTGACGACGGTGCACCAGCCGATGGGGGAGCTCGGTCGTGCGGCCGTCCGGGCGATCGTCGACCGGTTCGAGCGGCGCGACGGGCCCCCGCGCGCTGTGCGGCTGCCGGTCGAGGTGCTGCTGCGCGAGAGCTGCCCGCCCTCGATGTAGGCGTCGCCGGGTCGGGATCTGGCCCTGGCTCAGGTCGCACGACATGCCGCCGACTGCCGCTCCGGTCGCACGACTTGCCGTCTGTACGGCGAACGGGCGGCATGTCGTGCGACCGGAACGCTCGTGGACGGCCCTCGGTCGTGGCGACCACCAGAAGGGACCGCAGTTGCGGAGCGCGATGTAAGCGCATACATTGGGCGGAGCACCCACTCGACACGGAGGTCGACCGAGCAATGACGCTTCCCCCACAGCGCACGCGCGGGCACCGCGACCCGCGCACGGACGGACGGCGGACGCCACCGGCGCCGCACACCCCCGCCCGCCGGCGCGGCCGCATCGCCGCCGCCATCGCCGGACTCGCGGTCGTGGCCCTCGTGGCCACCGGCTGCAGCATCCAGGTCCGCTCCCAGCCGGACCCGAGCATCGGCAAGGACACGATGCTCATCAACGCGGACCGTGGCAACCCACTGTTCGACCGTAACTTCAACCCGTACATCCCGAACGCCCGCACCGCGAGCAAGTGGATGTACGAGCCGCTCATCGAGATCAACCCGCTCGACGGCAAGGGCACCCCGTGGCTCGCGAGCTCCTGGGAGCTGCCCGACGCGCGGACGATCGACATGACGATCCGCAAGGGCGTCGAGTGGTCCGACGGCACGCCGTTCACCCCCGAGGACGTCCTCTTCACGTTCGACCTGCTCAAGAAGTTCCCGGCGATGGACGTCAAGGGTGCCTGGCAGCACATCGACCGCATCGAGCGGGACGGCGACCACCTGGTCTTCCACCTCAACGGCGAGGACGTCCCGAGCCTCAACATCATCGGCGCGACCTACATCCTCCCCGAGCACCACTACGGGAAGGTGAAGGACCCGGTCACCTGGCGTGACCCGAACCCGGTCGGCACCGGTCCGTTCGTCCTGGGCAACTACTCCGACCAGCAGTACTCGATGGACAAGAACCCGACGTACTGGCAGGCGGACAAGATCGCGATCGAGCACCTCGTGCTCCCCGCGACGAACACGCAGCTCGACACCGTCACGCGTGGCTACGACTGGGCGTACTCGTTCATCTCGGACGTCAAGGGCACGTGGGGGGCCGCGTCCGACACGAACCAGTGGTGGTTCCCCGCCGGCGGCGTGATCGGTCTCATCCCGAACCTGACGAAGGCGCCGTACGACGACGTCAACGTGCGCAAGGGCATCTCCTACGCGCTCGACCGCGACGGCATCGCCGAGACCGCCTCCGAGGGCAACCTCAGCGCCGCGGGTCAGACCGGCCTGATCCTGCCGAACCAGGAGCAGTACCTCGACCCGTCGATCCCCGACAAGGGGATGATCACGCAGGACACCGACCGCGCCCTCGCCGAGTTCGCGAAGTCCGGCTACGAGCAGCAGGGCGGCAAGCTCGTCAAGGACGGCAAGCAGCTCGAGATCAACCTGATGACCGCGAACGGCTACTCGGACTGGCTCCGTGCCGCACAGCAGGTGCAGCGTGACCTCGGGAAGATCGGCGTGAAGGTGCAGATCCAGGCACCGCAGCCCGCCGGCTACCAGCAGAACATCAACAACGGCAAGTTCGACATGGCGATGGGCGGCATGGGGAACGGCGACGTCTTCCAGGCCTACAACTCGCTGCTGTCGAGCGACTTCTACCAGCCGGTCGGCAAGTCGACGGTGAACAACTTCGAGCGGTACAGGAACGCGGACACCCAGAAGCTCCTCGACGAGTACCGCGGCACGACCGACCGTGCCGAGCAGCAGCGGATCCTGGACCAGCTGCAGGCCATCGTGTACGACGACCTGCCCGTGATCGGCATGTACTACGGCGGACTCTGGGGCCTGTTCAACACCGGCAAGTTCGTCGGCTGGCCGAGCGCCGAGGACCCGTACATGGCTCCGCAGAACTACGACTCCGCACCGCTGCTCATCTTCACGAAGCTCCGGCTCCGTGACAGCGCAGCAGGCAAGCAGATCCTCGAAGAGCAGAAGACGCAGCAGAAGGAGGCGGGCAAGTGAAGTACATCCTCCAGAAACTCGTCCTCTTCGTCCTGACCCTCTGGGCCGCGGTCACGCTGAACTTCGTGCTCCCGCGCCTCATGCCGGGCAGCCCGTCCGACGCGGCGCTTGCGAAGCTCAGCCAGAACGGTCCGGTCACCGACGCCACGAAGAAGGCCATCGAGGCCCAGCTCGGCGTCCCCAGCGGCAACCTCTGGGACCAGTACGTCAGCTACCTGCACCAGGTCGTCACCCTCGAC
The DNA here is from genome assembly GCF_028307415.1 of Curtobacterium uvaldense. Classification (NCBI taxonomy): domain Bacteria; kingdom Bacillati; phylum Actinomycetota; class Actinomycetes; order Micrococcales; family Microbacteriaceae; genus Curtobacterium; species Curtobacterium uvaldense. Next base: position 15,873 of record NZ_JAQMHU010000040.1, read on the forward strand.
TTCGGCACGAGCTACACGTTCTACCCGCAGCCGGTCGGTGACCTGGTCGGCCGCGCACTGCCGTACACGCTCGTGCTCGTCGGCACGGTGACGGTCCTGGCGTTCGTCATCGGCACGCTGATCGGTGTCGCTGCGGCGTGGAAGCGCGGCACGTGGCTCGACTCGCTCCCGACCCTGTCCGGCAGCTTCATGTCGACGTTCCCGTACTTCTGGACGGCGCTCCTGCTGCTGTTCTTCCTCGGCTACGTCCTGCACTGGTTCCCGACCACCGGGGCGTCGTCCGCGACGAGCGTCCCGGGCTGGAACGGCACCTACATCGGCGACGTCCTGCGGCACGCGGTCCTGCCGGCCGTGACGATCCTCGTGACGAGCCTCGGCGGCTGGATCATCGGCATGCGCAACGCGATGATCAACACCCTCGGTGACGACTACGTCACCTTCGCCGAGGCCAACGGCCTCCGCGGTCGCACGGTCGCCGTCCGGTACGCCGCGCGCAACGCGATCCTGCCGAACCTGACCGGCTTCGGCCTGGCGCTCGGTGGCGTGGTCGGCGGCTCGGTGCTGGTCGAGCAGGTGTTCGGCTACCCGGGCATCGGCTACCTGCTCTTCAACGCCGTGATCGGGCAGGACTACCCGCTCATGCAGGCCCTCTTCCTGATGATCACCGTGTCGGTGCTCATCGCCAACTTCATCGTGGACGTCCTGTACGGCGTCCTGGACCCGAGGACGCGCCGATGACCGACAACGCGACCGTCGCAGTACGGACCCAAGACAAGCAACAAGACCAGGGCGACCAGCAGGCCCCCTCCAAGCTCCGATCAGCAGGACGACAGTTCGGCGTCGTCTGGAGCAACACGAAGGCCCGCATCGGCCTGTGCATCCTCGGCACCTTCGTCCTCATCGCCCTGTTCGCCCCGCTCCTCGCCCCCTACGGCGGCAGTCAGAACGGCTTCGCGCGGAATGCCGACGCCAGCTGGGCGCACTGGATGGGTACCACCGCCGCCGGCGAGGACGTCCTCTCCCAACTGATCTACGGCGCCCGGGTCTCCGTGCTCGTCGGCGCGGTCGCGGGCCTCCTGTCCACGCTCGTCGCCGTCGCGATCGGCCTGAGCTGGGGCTACATCCGCGGCTGGGTCGCCGAGGTCATCGGGTTCATCGTGAACCTGTTCCTCGTCATCCCGGGCCTGCCGCTCATGATCGTCATCGCGGCCTACCTGCAGAACGGCGGCATCGCGGTGATCATCGCCGTGATCGTCGTCACCGGCTGGGCCTGGGGTGCGCGCGTCCTGCGCAGCCAGACGCAGTCCCTGCGCAGCCGCGACTTCGTCACCGCGGCGCAGTTCTCCGGTGACGGTGCGACGCGCATCGTGTTCCGCGAGATCCTGCCGAACATGACGAGCCTGATCGTCGGCAGCTTCTTCGGCGCGGCGACCAGCGCGATCCTCGCCGAGGCCGGTCTGGAGTTCCTCGGACTCGGCGACTCGTCGATCGTCAGCTGGGGCACGATCCTCTACTGGGCGCAGAACTCGAACGCACTGCTCACCGGCCAGTGGATCCTGCTGTTCGCCCCCGGTCTCTGCATCGCCCTGCTGGCGATGAGCCTCACCCTCATCAACTTCGGCGTCGACGCCGTGTCCAACCCGCGGCTGCGCGAGGGCGCGCGCCGCAAGCGCAAGGAGGTCACCGCATGAGCGGCGCAACCAGCGACGGCCTGGAGGCCCGTGGCGGCACCGCCACGCGCCTCCCGTCCGACGGCACCCAGGCCGAGGTCCTGCTCGACGTCCGCGACCTGTCCGTCGTCTACGAGTCGGCCGGCCAGACGGCCGTCCAGGCCGTCGACCACGTCTCCTTCCAGCTGCGCAAGGGCGAGTTCGTCGGCCTGGTTGGCGAGTCCGGCTCGGGCAAGTCGACCCTCGGCTACGCGCTGACCCGGCTGCAGAAGCCGCCGGCGCGCACCAACGGCGGCAGCATCGTCTTCGGCGGGGCGGACATCCGTGACCTCGACGACGAGGCACTCCGGCAGCAGCGCCAGGGCGGCTTCGCGATGGTGCTGCAGTCCGGCATGAACGCGCTCAACCCGGTGCGCACGATCCGCAACCACTTCATCGACGTCTTCAAGGCCCACGGCCACGTGCCGCGCGAGCGCTGGGACGCCCGGATGCGGGAGCTCATCGGCAAGGTGAAGCTGCCCGAGACGATGCTCGCGCGGTACCCCGGCGAGCTCTCCGGCGGCATGCGGCAGCGCGTGTCGATCGCCCTCGCGCTGTCGCTCGAGCCGCAGCTCATGGTGTTCGACGAGCCGACCACGGCCCTCGACGTCCTCGTGCAGCACGCGGTGATGGACACGATCATCGAGCTGCAGCGGTCCGAGGGGTTCACGGCGATCCTCATCAGCCACGACCTCGGCATCGTGCTCGAGGCCACCGAGCGCGTGCTCGTCATGCACGAGGGGCGGATCGTCGAGGACGGCCGGTCGCTCGAGGTCCTCCGCGACCCGCAGGACGACTACACGAAGATGCTCCTGTCGCACTACGCCGATCCGCGCGCGGAGGTCGTGTCGCTGCCGGGCTTCCCCGATCGGTCGCAGCGGTCGGTCTCCCGTCAGGAGACGACCTCGTCGTTCGCCACCGTCGGGTCGCGTGAGCGCAGTGCCGCGAAGAACCCGATCGTCGTCGACCACCTCGTGAAGACGTACCCGGCACCCCGCCGCGGTGAGCAGCCCGTGCAGGCGGTCCGCGACGTGTCGTTCACCCTCGAGCCCGGGCAGTCGCTCGCCCTGGTCGGCCAGTCCGGCTCGGGCAAGTCGACCATCGCGAAGATGCTCACCGGCGTCGAGCAGCCGACCTCGGGCACGGTGCGCTTCGGCGACACGGACGTGGCGAAGCTCGGGAGGCGCGGTCTGAAGGACCTGCGCTCCGAGGTGCAGATGGTGTTCCAGGACCCGTACGCGGCGCTCAACCCGCTGCACACGGTGGAGTACATCCTGTCCCGGCCGATCGCGAACTACACGGGACTCCGCGGGCGGGAAGCCCGTCGCCGGATGCTCGAGATCCTCGAGACCGTGGGCCTGACCCCCGTCGAGCAGTTCGCGCAGAAGCTCCCGCACCAGCTCTCCGGCGGGCAGCGGCAGCGCGTCGTCATCGCCCGGGCGCTCGCGAGCGACCCGCAGGTGATCATCGCCGACGAGCCCGTCTCGATGCTCGACGTGACGCTGCGCGCCGGCGTGCTCGCGCTGCTCGAGGACCTGCGGGAGCAGTGGGGTGTCTCGCTCCTCTACATCACGCACGACCTGCTGAGCGCGCGGCTCATCACCGACGACATCATGGTGCTGCACGACGGCGCGGTGGTCGAGCGGGGCCGGACGGCCGACGTGCTGCAGCACCCGCAGGACGACTACACGGTCGCGCTGTTGGACGCGGTGCCCAACCCGCGGCGGACACTGCTCGCATGACCACGGTGCACGAGTTCCCGTCCGTCCCGGCCTTCGGGCACCTCCCCACGCCCGAGGGTGTCGACGTCGTCGGCATCGACCTGCCGGTCGGGCGGCTCACCGCCTACCGGGTCGTCCCGTCCGGACCGTCGAAGGGCGTCGTGCTCGTCGTCCCCGGGTACACCGGCTCGAAGGAGGACTGGCGCACCTTCATGCCGCTCCTGCGCGAGGCCGGCTGGACCGCGGTCGCGATCAGCCGCCGCGGTCAGGCGGACTCGGCGGCACCGACCGCACCGTCCGACTACGCGTTGGACGAGGAAGCGGCCGACGTCGTCCGGGTCGCGGCACTGCTCGACGACGGCGCGCCCGTGCACCTGATCGGGCACTCGCTCGGCGGGGTCATCGCCCGCGAGGCCGCCATCGCCTCGCCGCAGTCGTTCCGGTCCCTCGTGCAGTTCTGCTCCGGCCCGTACGGCTGGCCCTACCGCAAGGTCACCGAGCTGACGATCCTGCACGACACCGACGGCAACCTCCGCCAGCTGTTCGACGCGACGAACCCGCTCTGGGCGTACCGACCCGACGAGGAACTCCCCGACGACGCCCGGATGGTCCGCGACCGCTTCGACGCCACGAGCCCGCTGAGCGTCGTCGCCGGCGGGCACATCCTCGAGGACCACACCGACTCGTCCGCCGAGCTCCGCGCGACCGGGCTCCCCGTCCTCGTGGCGCACGGCGAGTGGGACGGTGCCTGGCCGATCCCGTGGCAGCGGCAGATGGCGGAGGACACCGGCGCCCGCTACGAGGTCGTCCCCACGAGCTACCACGGCCCCCACGTCGAGAACCCGACCGCGACCATCGCGCTCTTCGACTCGTTCTTGACGAGCACTGACTCGTCGCAGCACTGAAAGGACCCATCATCACCACGCTGCAGTTCCCCGACGGCTTCCTCTGGGGTGCCGCCACCGCCGCCCACCAGATCGAGGGCAACAACGTCAACAGCAACTGGTGGGTGCACGAGCACGAGCCCGACACCACCATCGTCGAGCCCTCCGGCGACGCCGCGGACAGCTACCACCGCTACCGCGAGGACATCCGTATCGCCGCCGACCTCGGCCTGAACTCCTACCGGTTCAGCATCGAGTGGGCACGCATCGAGCCCGAGCGCGATCACGTCTCCCGCGCCGAGGTCGACCACTACCGCCGCATGGTCGAGGCCTGCCACGAGGCCGGCATCGAGCCGATCGTCACCCTCATGCACTTCACCGTGCCGCGCTGGTTCGAGCGCGACGGCTTCTGGCGCGCCGACGACGCGGCCGACCTGTTCGCCCGCTACACCGAGGCCGCGCTGCCGGTCGTGCAGGACGGCGTCCGCTACGTCTGCACGATCAACGAGCCGAACATCGCGGCGATGCTCGCCGGGGGAGAGGACGCCGCCAACCTGGTCGCCTACGGCCTGCCGAACCCGGACCTGCACGTGGCGGACCAGCTGCTCGCGTCGCACAAGCGGTCCCGCGAGGTCCTGTCCCAGGTCGCCGGGCTCCAGTCCGGCTGGACCATCGCCACGCAGGCGTTCCGCGCGAACGGCGAGCCCGGCTCCGAGGAGATGCTCCGCGAGTACGGCTACCCGCGTGACGACTGGTACCTCGAGCAGGCCGCGGGCGACGACTTCCTCGGCGTGCAGGCGTACACCCGCACGCTCATCGGCGCTTCGGGCCCGGTGCCCGTCGCGGACGACGTCGAGACGACCCTCACCGGGTGGGAGTTCTGGCCGGAGGCGTCGGCCGACGGGCTCCGCAGCGCGTGGGAGCTCTCCGGCCACGTGCCGCTGATGATCACCGAGAACGGCATCGCCACCGCCGACGACTCCCGCCGGGTCGCGTACACGCAGGGCGCCCTCGAGGGGATCCACCGCTGCATCGAGGACGGCATCGAGGTCCTGGGCTACCAGCACTGGTCCCTCCTCGACAACTACGAGTGGGCCTCCGGCTACCGCCCGACCTTCGGGCTCGTCGCGTGGGACCGCGAGACCTTCGCACGCACGCCGAAGGACTCGGCCCGTTGGTACGGGAAGGTCGCGCAGGCGAACGCGCTCGAGACCCGTCGCGACTGACGCGATCCCCTGACGGACTGGAGGGGGGGGGGGGGGGGGGGGGGGGGGGCGGGGGGGGGGGGGGGGGGGGGGGGGGGGGGGGGGGGGGGGGGGGGGGGG
>NZ_JAQMHU010000041.1:0-21347 GCF_028307415.1 Curtobacterium uvaldense
GACGCGGGACGCCACCCGACGGCGGACGGGAGGCGCGCGGCGGGCCCGCCACGCGCCTCCCGTCCCGACGTGCGCCGCTCCAGGCCCGAACGAGCGGGCAGGACACGCCGCGTGTGTTCCGCCGAGCGGGCGGAACACGTCGGGTAGTTCCGCCGAGCGTGACGGATACTGCCCGCTCGGGACCCGACGCGGGACGCCACCCGACGGCGGACGGGAGGCGCGCGGCGGGCCCGCCACGCGCCTCCCGTCCCGACGTGCGCCGTTCCAGGCCCGAACGAGCGGGCAGGACACGCCGTGCGTGTTCCGCCGAGCGGGCGGAACACGTCGGGCGAGGGCACCGGATGTGACAGATACTGCCCGCTCGGCGCGCCCGCGGCCCGCTCGGCGCGCCGCCCGCGCCGCGGCCGGCCTACGCCGAGGCGGCGCGGATGCGGTCGAGCGCCTGCTGCAGGTCGTCCGGGTACTCGGCCCGGAACTCCACCCACGCGCCCGTCCGCGGGTGCTCGAACCCGAGTCGCACCGCGTCGAGCCACTGCCGCGTCAGTCCGAGCTCGGACGCCAGCACCGGGTCGGCGCCGTACATCGTGTCGCCGACGAGCGGGTGCTTCGTCGCCGCCATGTGCACGCGGATCTGGTGCGTCCGCCCGGTCTCCAGGTGCACCTCGAGCAGGCTCGCCGACCGGAACGCCTCGAGCGTCTCGTAGTGCGTCACGCTCGGCTTGCCGTCGGCCGTGACCGCGAACTTCCAGTCGCTCGACGGGTGCCGTCCGATGGGTGCGTCGATGGTCCCCGACGTCGGATCCGGGTGCCCCTGCGCCAGCGCGTGGTAGACCTTCTCGACGGTGCGCTCCTTGAACGCCCGCTTGAGGTGCGTGTACGCGAGCTCCGTCTTCGCGACGACCATCAGGCCCGAGGTCCCGACGTCGAGCCGGTGCACGATCCCCGCCCGCTCGGCGGCGCCGGAGGTCGCGATGGTGAAGCCGGCCGCGGCGAGCCCACCGGGCACCGTCGGCCCGTCCCACCCGGGCGACGGGTGCGCGGCGACGCCGATCGGCTTGTCGACGACGACGATGTCTTCGTCGTCGTGCACGACCCGCATGCCCGGGACCTCGACCGGCACGATGCGCGGGGGCTCCTTCGGGGACCACTCGACCTCGAGCCAGGAGTCGGCGTGCAGCCGGTCGGACTTGCCGACCTCGACGCCGTCCACGCGGACGCCGCCGGCCGCGACGACCTCGGCCGCGAAGGATCGCGAGAACCCGAGGAGCTTCGCGATGGCCGCGTCGACCCGCTCGCCGGCGAGGCCGTCGGGCACGGGCAGGGAACGCTGCTCGCTCACGTCGCGTCGTGCCCGAGGACGTCACGACCGTCGCGCGGCGCGCGCGGGTCGGGCTCCGCCACCACCGGATGGGAGGCGCGGGACGGCTCCGCCCCGTCGGCGACCGAGGAGCGGGCCGCCGCCTCCGCAGCGCGCTGCTGCTTCGCTGAGAGGGCACGGGTGCCGTCGAGGTTCACGCCGACGATGACGAGCAGGACGAAGACGACCATGCTCACGCAGATGAACGAGTCGGCGATGTTGTAGATCGCCGGCATCATCCACGGCGTCGAGATGAAGTCCACCACGTGACCGCGGCCGAAGCCCGGTTCGCGGAAGAGCCGGTCGAGCAGGTTGCCGAGCGCCCCGCCGAGGAGCATGCCGAGCACGATCGCCCACCACATGGACCGGATGCGACGGGCGAACACGATGATGCCGACGACGACCGCGGTCGACACGATCGAGAACACCCAGGTCATGTTCACCGCGAAGGAGAACGCGGCACCGGGGTTCCGGACGTAGAGCAGCTGGAGCGCGTCACCGAGGACGGGGACCACCTGTCCGTACGGCAGGTGCGCGACGACGAGCGCCTTCACGCCCTGGTCGAGCGCCACCACGACCACAGCGGCGAAGGCCAGTGCCGCGATCGCGCGGACACTGACCTTCGCCGTTGGTGCTGGTCGGACCAACGTCAGTTGCCGAAGCCCTGCGCCGACGCCGGCGCGGGGGTGAGGCCGGACTCCTGCGAGCCGGACCCGTCGAGCTCGGCGAGCTGACCCTGGATGTAGCTCTTGAGCTGCGCACGGTAGTCGCGCTCGAACGTGCGGAGCTCGTCGATCTTGCCCTCGAGCTGACGCTGCTCGCCCTCGAGCACGGCGACGCGCTGGCGGTTGGTGTTCTCGGTGTCGGCGATGATCTGGCGCTGCTTGGCCTCGGCCTCGGAGACCAGGCGAGCTGCCTGCGCGGTGCCCTCGGCGATGAGCGCGTCGCGCTTCTCGATGCCCTCGCGGACGTGCTCCTCGTGCAGACGACGAGCGAGCGTGAGGAGGTTCGTGGTGCCCTCGGTGTCCTCGTCGGCCGGGACGGTCGACGGCGCCGGAGCAGCGGCGGCGACCGGCGCGGGCTCCGGAGCAGCGGCGACGGGGGCCGGCTCGGGCTCGGGGGTCGACTCGGGCTGCTGCTCGACGGACTGCTCGGCGGCGGCCGGCTTCGGCGCCGACTCGGCGGCCTGCAGGCGCTGGCGGAGCTCGTCGTTCTCGGCCGTCAGGCGGCGGAGCTCGACGACGACCTCGTCCAGGAAGTCGTCGACCTCGTCCTGGTCGTAGCCCTCGCGGAACTTCGTCGGCTGGAACCGCTTGTTGACTACGTCTTCCGGCGTCAAAGCCATTGCCGTCACCTCAATAGAACTGCTGAACGTGTGGAACCACTTGCGTCGCGACCGAATCTACCAGCCACCACGAGCGGTGCGGATGCCCGCCGGAGCGGACATCGATCCCGACCACCGTACACCGCGGCCGGAGGGGAACCGCGACGTTCGTCGCGGCGTGGCGCGTGTCGCGGTGGGCGCGGGCTCAGAACCCGCGTGCGAGACCGCCGACGATCACCCGGAGGATGATCACGACGAGCATGACGATCGTCCACCCGAAGTCGAGCGCCACCGGCCCCAGTCGGAGCGGCGGGAGCAGGCGTCGGACGAACCTGATGGGCGGATCGGTCAGCGTGTACACCACGTCCGCGACCACGAGCAGGGCGCCACGAGGACGCCAGGACCGGTTGTACGCCTGGACGATGTCGAACGCGAACCGACCCCACATCACGAAGAAGTAGAGCAGGAGGGCGAAGGAGAGGATCCCGAAGACCACGGACACGATGGGGCTCGCTCGGCTCGGGTGCGTCCGCCGTCATGGCGACCGCACGGGGCGGGGTGAACCGGGGTACGGCTCAGGACTGGGCGAAGAAGGACGCCTCGATGTCGGACTCTACCTCAGCGGGCTCACCGCTCACCGCGACGTGGGCCGGCGACAGCAGGAAGACCTTGTTCGTCACGCGCTCGATCTTGCCGTACAGGCCGAGCGACAGGCCCGACGCGAAGTCGATCATGCGGCGGGCGTCCGACTCGGTCATCTGCGAGAGGTTGATGATGACGGGGATGCCGTCGCGGAAGCTCTCGGCGATGGACTGGGCGTCCTTGTACTCGCGCGGGTGGACGGTGAGGATCTCGTTCATTTCCTGGACCGGGGTCGCCTTCTGTGCGGTCGTGTGCGAGCGGCGGAGCGGGGTGACCTGGGCGCCGCGCTGGTGGGTGTGCGTCTTGGGCTCGGCGGGGACCGCTGCGGGAGCTGCCGCCGCCGGGGCAGCGGCTGCGGGCGCAGCGGCGGCCGGAGCCTGCGCGGCCGGAGCTGCAGCGGGAGCCGCGGCAGGGGCGGCGGCCTGGCGCGTCGGCGCGGCCTGCTGCTGCTGCTCGTCCTCGTACAGTTCCTCGTCGGCGAGGCCGAGGTAGACCATCGTCTTCTTGAGCGGGTTCGCCATGGTTCCTCCGGAGATCGGTGCTCGTGGGTGCCCTGCAACGAGGCTAGGGCGCGGCCGGCCGGTTTCCCGTGATTGCGGTCCCGATCCGCAGGTGTGTCGCGCCCTCCGCGATCGCCTCGGCGTGGTCCCCGCTCATGCCGGCCGAGATGTCGGTCGCGTCGGGGGCGATCGCCGCGACCCGGTCGGAGACGTCGCGGAGCCGCGCGAAGGCCCGTCGGGGCTCCTCGTCGAGGGGCGCGACCGCCATCACGCCGCGGAGTCGGATCGTGCCGGTGCGCAGGACCCGTTCGACCATCGCCTCGACCGCGTCCGGCTGGACGCCACCACGATCGGGGTCGTCGGTCAGGTTGACCTGCACGAAACCGTCGACCACCCGGGGCTCCGGCTCGGTCTCGGTCGGCGCGAAGGCATCGACGACGGAGTCGCGGTCGAGCGACTGCACGACGTCGGCGTAGCGGCGCACCTGCCGCGCCTTCTTCGACTGCAGCTGACCGACGAAGTGCCACGTCAGGTCGAGGTCGGCCAGCTCGGCGGCCTTGGCCTGCGCCTCCTGGTGCCGGTTCTCCCCCACGTCGGTGACCCCGAGTGCGGCGAGCTCGCGGACCAGCGACGCCGGGTGGTACTTCGTCACGACGACGAGCGTGAGGTCGTCGGCCGAGCGCCCGGCGGACCGGGCGGCGTCGGCGACGGACGCGCGGACGGACGCGAGACGCGCCTCCAGTCCGTCACGGTCGACGGTCTGGAGGCGCGCATCACCTGCCATGGGTCGGCTTACTTCAGGAAGTCGGGGACGTCGAGCTCGTCGTCGTCGTCGAACGCCGGGTCGGCGGCACGACGCACGGGCGCCTCGTGCTCCTGCGTCGACCAGGACGGCGCGCTGGTCGCGGTGTCCTCGATCGCGCCGGTGCCGGCCGACGACGCCGCAGACGACGTGCCGGAGTCCGCCTCGACCCAGCTGGAGCGACGCTCCTTCTGCTGCGCGCCCGGCTCGCCGCCGTCGAAGCCCGCGGCGATGACGGTCACGCGGACCTCGTCGCCGAGGGTGTCGTCGATGACGGCACCGAAGATGATGTTGGCCTCGGGGTGGACGGCCTCCTGCACCAGGCGGGCGGCGTCGTTGATCTCGAAGATGCCGAGGTTCGACCCACCCTGGATCGACAGGAGCACACCGTGCGCGCCGTCGATCGAGGCCTCGAGCAGCGGCGACGCGACGGCGAGCTCGGCCGCCTTGATCGCACGGTCCGCCCCGCGGGACGAGCCGATGCCCATGAGGGCCGAACCGGCACCCTGCATGACGCTCTTGACGTCCGCGAAGTCGAGGTTGATGAGACCAGGGGTGGTGATGAGGTCGGTGATGCCCTGGACACCCGCGAGCAGCACCTGGTCGGCGGTCGCGAAGGCCTCGACCATCGAGATGCCACGGTCGCTGATCTCGAGCAGGCGGTCGTTCGGCACGACGATGAGCGTGTCGACCTCGTCCTTGAGTCCGGCGACGCCGTTCTCGGCCTGGGACTGCCGACGCTTGCCCTCGAAGCTGAACGGCTTCGTGACGACGCCGATGGTGAGCGCACCGATCGACTTCGCGATCCGTGCGACGACGGGCGCACCGCCGGTGCCGGTACCGCCGCCCTCACCCGCGGTGACGAAGACCATGTCGGCGCCCGCGAGGGCCTCCTCGATCTCCTCGGCGTGGTCCTCGGCGGCACGACGGCCGACCTCGGGGTCCGCGCCGGCGCCGAGGCCCCGGGTGATCTCACGACCGACGTCGAGCTTGACGTCGGCGTCGCTGAGCAGCAGCGCCTGCGCGTCGGTGTTGATCGCGATGAACTCGACCCCACGGAGGCCCAGCTCGATCATGCGGTTCACGGCGTTCACGCCGCCGCCGCCGACACCGACGACCTTGATGACGGCGAGGTAGTTGTGGTTCGTGGTCACGTCAGTCGGGCCTCCGGTCGAACCCTCAACCTCTACTTGAAGTTCAGGGGCAATGCTGGTAGTTGCGGTGCTTCCACGACGCTACGGGTGCGCTCCGCGGGCTGTCGCCCCGCCACGCCGCGTGTCGCGGATCGCGTCGCCGAGATTCCCGCCGCGAGCGGCTCGGCGGTGGTCGTCGGACCCTCCGCTCGTCACTGCGCCGGTCGGACGATGCCGTTGTCCGGTGCCGAGACGTCGAACTCGACCTCGGTGTCGGGATCGCGCGACGCGTGGTCCGCGACGAGGGCCGCGAGCAGCGACGCCTTCGCGTCGGAGGCGTCCGGGCTGCCCCAGACCACGGTCGACCCGTCGTCGAGCGTGAGCGTGACGTCGTCGGCGGTGGTCGCCCGGACGTCCGTGACCTGCCGACGGACCGTCGACGGCAGCGACAGCACGACCTCGGTCATCGTCCGGAACACCGGCGAGCCGAGCTCGGCGCGCTGCACGTCGGCGACCGGCACACCCTCCGGACGGTCCGGCGACGACTGCACCACGATGCCCGCCGGGTCGACCAGGTCGAACGAGTCCCCCGAACGGACGGCGACGACGGGCGTCCGCTCCGTGACGGTCACGACGAGGGTGTGCGGCGGGACCTCCTCGGTGACGTAGCTCTCGATCAGCGGGAAGCCGGCGATGTCGCGCTTGACCTCGCCGAAGTCGATGCGGGCCAGCGGGGTGCCCACCTGGTCGGAGAGCGCCTGGCGGAGCGCGGTCGCGTCGACGCGCTCGGTGCCGCGGACCTCGATCGTGCGCAGGGCCATCAGCGGTGAGTAGACGGCGACCAGGATCGACGCGCCGAAGACCACCACGACGGTGCCCGCGGTGATCCAGGCAGCACGGCGGTGTCGTGCACGCCGGGTGAAGCGCCGCACCTCGGCCCGCTCGAGCAGCCGACGGCGACGCCTCGCCACCCGTGCCTCGCGCGCGGTCTCGGCAGCGCGGACGCCGGCACCGATCGAGGACCCGTGCTCGTCGTCGGCCGCCGGGCGGGCAGCACCGGGCGCGTCGATCACGTCGGTGACGGTGGCCGCACCGGTCGCGTCGTCCGGGGTGGGCTCCTCCGTCGTCGGGTCGGCCGTGGTCGCGCCCGCACCGCGGGGCGCGGTGTCCGCACCGGGGCGCGACGCGGCGCCGCCGTCACGGGCAGCGGCGGACGTCCTGCCCGCGTGGTCCTCGTCCGGGGTGTACTCGCGCAGGCGCTCGGCCACGGTCGACCAGCCGGCACCGAGGCGGCGGCCGGCGGCGCCGGCGAGGGCGCCCGCACGCTCGCGCTGACCCTGCGCAGACGGCGGCTTCGACGAGGATCTCGGCGTCGCGCGGTGCTCGTCGGGACCTGGCGCGGCGGTGGGGGCGACCGGCTCGTCGACGGGGGCCGGCGGGGCGGTGGTGGGTCGCGCCTCCCGGCCGTCCGCCGCCGCGCCGCGTGCCGGTCGACGCGACGTCAGGGGACCACGGCGCTGCCGCGGGGCGCGGGCACCGTCGGCCGGGGCCTCCGGTTCCTCCGGACGCCCGTCGAAGCCCTCGGGACGCTTCACTGCGCGCGGTCCCCGTCGCCGTCGTGCCGCAGCGCGCCGAGCACCTGCGGGATGATCCGGTAGACGTCGCCGCAGCTGAGCGTCATGACGATGTCACCGTCGCGGGCGACCTCGGCCGCGCGTGCAGCGGCGTCGTCCCAGTCCGGCAGGAACTCGACCCTGGACTGGTCGACGAAGCGCTCCTGCACGAGGGCGCCCGTGACGCCGGGCTCCGGGTCCTCGCGGGCGCCGTACACGTCGAGCACGACCGTGTGGTCGGCCAGCTCCTCGTAGACGCGGGCGAAGTCGCCGGCCATGAGCCGCGTGCGCGAGTACAGGTGCGGCTGGTGGATCGCGATGATCCGACCGTCGCCGACGACGTTGCGTGCTGCGCGGAGCGCGGCCGCGACCTCCGTCGGGTGGTGCGCGTAGTCGTCGTACACCGAGACCCCGCGCTCGACACCGTGCAGCTCGAAGCGACGCTCGGTGCCGCCGAACGCCTCGATCCCCCGGATCGCGTCGGCGGGTGCGACACCCAGCCCGGTGAGCACCGCGAAGGCGCCCACCGCGTTGACGGCGTTGTGGCGGCCGGGCACCCGGAGCGTCATGTGGTGCTGTTCCCCGCCGGCGCGGAGGTCGACCTCGACGCTCGCCGCCTCGACGATGCGCTCGATGCGGACGTCGGCGTCGGCGGCCTCGCCGAACGTGACGACCTCGGGCGCGTGCTCGCGTGCCCGCACGCCCTCGGTGACGCGCTTCGCGCCCGCGTCGTCGCTCGACACGACGATGCGCTCGCTCGCCTTCGCGGCGAACTCGACGAAGGCGTCGATGAAGGCCTGCTCGCTGCCGTAGTGGTCGAGGTGGTCGGCGTCCACGTTCGTGATGAGCGCGACCGCGACGTCGTAGAGCAGGAAGGACCCGTCGGACTCGTCCGCCTCGACGACGAACAGGTCGCTGCCACCGGGGGCCGAACTCGTGCCGAGCGACTGGATGACGCCGCCGTTGACGAAGCTCGGGTCGAGACCGAGCTCGACCATGGCGGTCACGATCATGCCCGTCGAGGTGGTCTTGCCGTGCGCGCCCGCGACCGCGACGAGGCGGTGCTCGGCGATCAGCGCGGCGAGGGCCTGGGACCGGTGCAGCACCGGGAGCCCGCGACGCTGCGCCTCGAGGAGCTCGGGGTTGTCCGGCCACAGCGCGCTCGTGACCACCACGGTGTCGGCGTCGGCGAGGTTCGCGGCGTCGTGGCCGATGTGCACCTCGGCACCGAGGTCGCGCATCGTGCCGGTCGTCGCGGTCTCGCGGGAGTCGCTGCCCGTGACCCGGTGCCCGGCGGCCAGGAACATCCGCGCGATGCCGCTCATCCCGGAGCCGCCGATGCCGACGAAGTGGACCGTGCCGAGGTCGTCCGGGATCGGCTGGGTCAGGTCCGGCTTGATGGTCATCGTTCCTCCGTGGTGCTGGTGCTGGTGCGCTGCGCGGCCTCGCGTACGAGGGCCGTCATCCGGTCCGCCCCGTCGCGGTGTCCGACGCTGCCGGCTCGGACGGCCATGTCGGCGATCCGCGCACGGTCACGCAGGATCGGCAGCAGCTGGAACGTCACCCACTCGTCCGTGAACGCCGCGTCGTCGACGAGCACCGCTCCCCCGGCGCCGACGACGTCCGCCGCGTTGTGCCGCTGCTCGCCGTTGCCGACCGGGTACGGTACGAGCACGCTCGGCAACCCGACGGCCGTCAGCTCGCACACCATGCCGGCACCCGAGCGGGACACGACGAAGTCGGACGCGGCGTAGGCCAGGTCCATGCGGTCGCAGTACGGCAGGACGTGGTAGCCGTCGAGGTCGCTCGGTCCGATGTCCGACTTGCCGCCGACGACGTGCAGGACCTGCCACCCGGCGTCGACGATCGCCGTCGCCGAGCGGTTCGCCGTCGTGTTGATGCTCCGCGCACCGGACGAGCCGCCCGTGACGAGCAGCACCGGGCGGTCCGCGTCGAGGCCGAACTCGGCCAGGCCCTCGGCCCGCGCGGCACGGCGGTCGAGCGTCTCGACCTCCCTGCGGAGCGGCATCCCGACCACGCGTCCGTGGCGCAGGTGGGTGTTCGAGAACGTCAGGCCCACGTGCCGGGTCAGCAGGGCGGCGAGCCGGTTCGCGAGCCCGGGCTTGGCGTTCTGCTCGTGCACGACGATCGGCGTCCCGGTCCGCTTCGCAGCGATGTACGCCGGCGCCGCCGCGTAGCCGCCGACGCCCAGGACGACCTCGACGTCGTGCTCGCGGATGAAGCGCTCGGTGCGTCGGACCGCACCGAGGAAGCCGCCGGGGAACCGGAGCGCCCGGGCGTCGAGCCGGCGCGGGAAGGGCAGGCGCGGGATCGTCAACAGCTCGTAACCGCGCATCGGCACGAGTCGCGACTCGAGCCCCTCGGCGGTGCCGAGGACGAGCACGCGGGCGTCCGGGTCCTGTTCGGTCAGCCGGTCGGCGACCGCGAGCAGCGGGTTGACGTGTCCGGCGGTGCCACCGCCGGCGAAGAGGTAGGTGCTCACCGGAGCACTCCGTTCTGTGGTGCGGAGCCGGCGCGCGGTGCCGCGGTCCGGCCCTTGCCGGGCAGTTCGCGGGCGAAGGACAGCACGACGCCGATCGCCACGAGGGTCATTATGAGGGCCGATCCTCCGGCCGAGATGAGCGGCAGCGGCACGCCGAGGACCGGCAGCAGGCCGAGCACCACCGCGATGTTGACGAGCGCCTGCCCGATGATCCAGGCGAGGATCGCGCCCGTGACCGTCCGGACGAACGGGTCGTCCGACTGGCGGATGACCTTGATCATGCTGACCGCGAGGACGATGAACAGCGCCAGCACGACCACGGCGCCGATGAGCCCGAGTTCCTCGCCGATGATCGCGAAGATGTAGTCGTTGTCCGCCTCGGGCAGCCACGACCACTTCGCCTTCGAGTTGCCCAGGCCGACGCCGAACACGCCACCGGACGCCAGGGCCCACATGCCGTGCACGGGCTGCCAACAGAGGTCCTGGTACTGGTTCGAGTCGGTGCAGCCGGAGAGCCACGCGTTGATGCGGTACTGCCGCGAGGCCGACGCCATCGTGACGAACGGCAGCACGACGGCGACCGCCCCGAGGATGACGAGCAGGTGCTTCGCCCGCGCGCCCCCGATGAAGAGCGCACCGAGCAGCAGGACCAGCATGATCATCGCGGTTCCCTGGTCACCGCCGAGCAGCACCATCCCGAGCGGCAGCACCGTCGCGATGCCGACCGGCACGAACAGTTCCTTCCACTCCCGCAGCCGGTCACGCTTCACGTAGATGATCGCGCCGACGGCCAGGGCGATGCCGAGCTTGACGGCCTCGGACGGCTGGGCGCTGAACGAGCCGAGCTTGATCCAGTTCCGGTTGCCCTGGATCTCGATGCCGAGCGGCGTGTAGACGAGCAGCTGCAGGACCAGCGCCGCGGCGAGGATCCGCATCGCCCACTTCCGCCAGAGACGCGCGGGGACGCGGCTCGCGACGAGCATGAGCGGGACGCCGAGCACGGCGTACAGCCCCTGCTTGGACGCTGCGCCGAAGAAGTCGTGGGTGGCGGCGTACTGCTCGACGCTCGACGACGACAGCACCATCACGACGCCGAACACGACGAGGAAGAGCGTGACGCCCAGGATCGTGTAGAAGGTGCTCGACTCGGCGACGAAGACGTTCTTGACCGCGACGACGGCGCCCCGCGCACGGCGCTGCGGACCGGCGTGCTCGCCGCCCGCGGACGCGGTTCCCGTGTGTCCGGTGCTGCCCGTCGTGCGGCCGCCGCTACGGCCGCTCGGGAGATCCGTGGTCGCCATCGGCTGTGCCTCCCAGGTGTTCGTGGACCGCCGCCGCGAACCGGCGCCCCCGGTCCGCGTACGAACCGAACTGGTCGAACGACGCCGCCGCGGGGGCGAGGAGGACCGTGTCGCCCGGTCGTGCGACCGATGCGGCATGCCGGACCGCCTCGGGCATGACGTGATCAGTGTCCGTCGCCTCGACCTGCAGGACCGGGACCGTCGGCGCGTGTCGCGCGAATGCCTCGAGCACCGGTGTGCGGTCCGTCCCGATGACGACGACCGCTCGGGCCGTGGGGCCGAAGCGCTCGACGAGGCCGTCGATGTCGACGCCCTTGAACTGCCCGCCGACGATCCAGACGACGGTCTCGAACGATGCCAGCGATGCCGTGGCGGCGTGCGGGTTGGTCGCCTTCGAGTCGTCGACCCAGGCGACGCCGTCCGCCGTCGCGACGTGCTCGGTCCGGTGGTGGTCGGCGCGGAAGCCCTGCACGGCAGCGCGGATGTGCGCGGGCTCGACGGCGGCGGCACGCGCGAGGGCGGCCGCGGCGAGGACGTTCATGGTCATGTGCGGACTGGCGAGCCCGGCCTGCTCGAGGTCCGCCACGGTGGCGAACTCGAGCGCGCTGTTGCGCCGGTCCTCGGTGAAGGCGCGGTCGCAGAGCACGTCGTCCACGATCCCGACGTCGCCCGGCGCGGGGACCCCGGGCGTGAAGCCCACGGCACGGCACCCCTCGACCACGTCGGCGCCCTCGACCATGCGACGGGTCGCCTCGTCCGAGGTGTTGTAGACGCAGGCCGTCACGGTGCGCTCGTAGACCTTGGCCTTCGCCGCGCGGTACGCCTCGGCGGACCCGTGCCACTCGAGGTGGTCGTCCGCGATGTTGAGGCAGGTGCTCGAGAGCGGGACGACGGCACCGTCGCCCGAGGTGGGCATGTAGTGCAGCTGGTGGCTCGAGAGCTCGACGACCAGCACGTCGAAGCCCTCCGGGTCACGGACGACGTCGAGCACCGGTACGCCGATGTTCCCGCAGGCGACCGCGCGGAGCCCGGCGGCCGCGAACATCGCGGTCGTCAGCTGCGTGGTCGTGGTCTTGCCGTTCGTCCCCGTGATGGTCACCCACGGTGCGGCGATCGGGCCACGGACGACCTTGTCGCGCACGCGCCAGGCGAGCTCGATGTCACCCCACACGGTGCTGTGCTCGACCGCCCAGCGGACCGTGGCGTTGTGCGGCGGCAGACCGGGCGACACGACGACGACGTCCGGGGCCTGGGCCACGAGGGCGGCCGGCACGGTGTCGAGCGACGTGCGCTCGAACCGGGCGCCGATCACGTCGAGCAGCTCCACGGTGTCGGCCGGTCCGTCCGGCGCGAGGACGACCACGTCGCTGCCGAGCTCCACGAGCGTGTCGGCGACGGAGAAGCCGGTCGAGCCGAGGCCGAGCACGGCGACCCGCAGCCCCTTCCAGCCCTCGGCGTACCAGCTGTCGAGTCCTTCGAGGCGGGCGTCAGCCGACACGGGCGATCCACTCCAGGTAGAAGAGCCCGACACCGGCCGCGACGCAGAGCCCCGCGATGATCCAGAACCGGACGACGACGGTCACCTCGGCCCACCCCTTCAGCTCGAAGTGGTGGTGCAGCGGGCTCATCCGGAAGATGCGCTTGCCGTGGGTGATCTTGAAGTAGGCGCGCTGCAGGATGACCGAGCCGGTCACGATGAAGAACAGGCCACCGATGAGGATCAGCAGCAGCTCGGTGCGGCTGAGGATCGCCAGGCCGGCCAGCGCTCCGCCGAGGCCGAGCGAGCCGGTGTCACCGAGGAAGATCTGCGCCGGCGAGGTGTTGTACCAGAGGAACCCGATCAGGCCACCGCAGACCGCGGCCGCGACGACCGCGAGGTCGAGCGGGTCGGACGTGCTGTAGCAGGCGTGCGCGGTGCTCTCGTCGAGTCGGACGCCGCCGCAGATCTGGTTCGACTGCCAGAAGCCGATGATGACGTACGACCCGATCGCCAGGATGCTCGAGCCGGTGGCGAGGCCGTCCAGCCCGTCGGCGACGTTCACGCCGTTCGACGTGGACACCGTCAGCAGCACGATCCACGCGAGGTACAGGATCGTCCCGATGACGGTTCCGAGCACCATGAAGTCCAACCACGGGACGTCGCGGATCGCGGAGATCATCGTCGATGCCGGGGGCTTGCCGTTGCCGGTCGGCACGACGAGGGCGATCGTCGCGAACACGACGCCGACGATGACCTGCCCCAGGACCTTCGCCCAGCCGCCGAGCCCGAGGCTCCGCTGCCGACGGACCTTGAGGAAGTCGTCGATGAACCCGACGAACCCGAGCCCGACCATGAGGAAGAGCACGAGCAGTCCGGACAGCGTGACCGAGTCGCGGCCCACCAGGTGTCCGACGAAGTAGCCGAGCACCGCGCCGATGATCAGGACGATGCCGCCCATGGTGGCGGTACCGCGCTTCGTGTGGTGTGACTGCGGGCCGTCGTCACGGATGAACTGTCCCCAGCCGAGGCGGTGGAACAGCTTGATGAAGAGCGGTGTGAGCAGCAGTGTGAACACCAGCGCCACGGCGCCGGCGACGAGGAGCGCGATCATTCGGTGACACCTCCGAGGCGGTCGCCGAGGAATCGCAGTTCGGCGGACTTCGAGGACTTGACGAGGACGACGTCGCCGGGGCGGACCATCTCCTGCAGGGCGTGGACGGCTGCGTCGACGTCCTCGATGTACACGGACTCGCCGTCCCACGATCCCTCGAGGGTGGCGGCAAGGTGGATCGGCGCGGCGCCGGGTCCGACGACCACGAGCTGTCCGATGCCGAGACGGACGACGAGCCGACCGATGCGGTCGTGCTCCTCCGTCGAGAACTCCCCGAGCTCCGCCATCTCGCCGAGCACGGCGACGGAGCGCTCCCCCGGACGCACGACCTGCGCCAGGGTGCGGAGCGCCGCGGCCGTCGAGTCCGGCGACGCGTTGTAGGCGTCGTTGATGACGGTCACGCCCTCCGGTCCGCCCTGGAGCAGCTCCATGCGCCAGCGCTCGGCCCGCGTCATCGACGCGAGCGCCTCGGCGCCGGCGGCGAGCGGGACGCCCCACAGGTGGGCGACGGTGAGGGCGGCCGACGCGTTCATCGCGTGGTGCTCGCCGAGGATGGCGAGGCGGACGTCGACGGTCTGCGGGACCGGGGACGTGCCTCCAGGACGGTCCGCGGCGGCCTCGGCCGGGACGGGAGGCGCGGTGAGCGTGAAGCGCGTACCGCTGCGGTCCGTCTCGATGCCGGAGACGCGGTAGTCCGCGCCGGCGGACGTGCCGAAGCCGACGACGGTCGCGTCGGTGAGGGCACGCATGGACGCGACGCGGTCGTCGTCCACGTTGAGCAGTGCGGTCGCGGTGGCGGGCAGGTCGGTGACCATCTCCGACTTCGCGCGCTGGGTCGCCTCGATCCCGCCGAACTCGCCGGCGTGTGCGAGCCCGACCTTCAGGACGACGCCGACGTCCGGCTCGGCGATCGCGACGAGCTTGGCGATGTGCCCCTGGCCGCTGGCACCCATCTCCACGACGAGGAACCGCGTGTCGTGGGTGATGCGGAGCATCGAGACGGGGGCGCCGACGTGGTTGTTGAACGATCCCTGCGGCGCCACGGTCGCACCGTGCTGCTCGAGGATCGTGCGGAGCATGTTCTTGGTGCTCGTCTTGCCGTTCGAGCCGGTGATCCCGACGACGCGCAGCGGCGCCGGCAGTCCCTGCTCGTCGACGCGGTGGGCGCTCGAGGCGCGGACCCGCGCCACGACCTCGTGCGCGAGGGCGGCGAGGGCGGCGTAGCCGTCGGACACGACGACCTGCGCGGTGCCGGCGCCGTCGGGCAGGTCGACGGCGCGCTCGGTCACGACCAGGGCCGCACCGGCCTCGACCGCGTTCGGCACGAAGCGGTGGCCGTCGGTCTCCTCCCCGAGCAGCGCGAAGAACACGCTGCCGGTGTCGACGAGGCGCGAGTCGGTCTCGACGCTGCCGTCGACGACCTGCTCCGGGGCACCGCTGACGAGCTCGCCGCCGATCGCGGCGGCGATCTCGGCGAGGGTCAGGGCGATCATCGGGTCTCCTCCGCCGGGCCGGAGTTCGGCTCCCAGCCGGCCTCGCGCAGTGCCTGCCGGGCCTCGTCACGCGCCGAGTAGGGCGTCCGGACGCCCGCGATGTCGCGGTAGTCCTGGTGGCCGGGGCCGGCCCAGAGGATCGAGTCCCCGTCGCCGACCAGGCTCACGGCCGTGCGGATCGCCGCCTCCGGCGGGCTGACCTCGTACGTCTCGTGGTCCGGGTAGGCCTCGCGCGCGGCGTCGACCAGGGTCTTCCGGATGGACGCGGCGTCCTCGAAGCGCGGGTGGTGGTCCGTGACGACGAGGATGTCGCTCCCCGCGGCGGCGACGCGCGCCATGTCGCCGCGCTTCGTCGTGTCGCGGTCGCCGTCGGCGCCGAAGAGCATGAGGACCCTGCCCGGCGTGAACTGCCGGACGGCCGCCAGCGTGTTCTCGAAGGCGTCGGCGCTGTGACCGAAGTCGACGTAGACGCTCGGGCCGGCGTCCCCCGACACCCGCTCGGTCCGACCGGGCAGGTAGCACTCGATGGCGCTGACCGGCTGCTCGTCGGTCTCGTCCGCGTAGTGCCGGTGGTTCGAGCCGAGGGCGTGCGCGATGGCGCCGAGCTCGAACCCGCCCTCGACGAGCATCACGATCGCGAGCGCCGCGTTGGCCGCCATGTGCCAGCCGATGAGCGGCACACGGGTCGTGAGCTCGCGCCCCTCGGGCCCGGTGAGGCGGAACTCGGTGTAGGCGGCGTGCGCCTCGACGATGTCGACGTGCCACTCGGCCTCGACCTCGGGGTGCACCGTGATCGTCGTGACGGGGATGCGGGAGTCCTGCACCACGCGGTGCCCCCAGTCGGTGTCCAGCGAGACGACGCCGCGACGGGCGTGCTCGGGCTGGAACAGCGGGAGCTTCGCCTGGTAGTACTCCTCCATGTCGGCGTAGTCGTCGAGGTGGTCGTGGGACAGGTTCGTGAACCCGGCGACGTCGAACACGATGCCGTCGACGCGGTGGCGGCTCAGGGCCTGGGCGCTGACCTCGACGGCGACGGCGCGGACCTCGGACTCGCGCATGCGGGCCAGGAGCGCGTGCATCTCGCTCGCCTCGGGGGTGGTCAAGCGGCTCGTCACGCTGAGCGAGCCGATGTGGCGCTCCGCGGTCGAGCTGAGGCCGGTGACCAGGCCGAGCTGCTTGAGGATGCCCTCGAGGATGTACGACGTGCTGGTCTTGCCGTTCGTGCCCGTCGTCGCGAAGAGCTGCGGCAGGTCGGTGGCCTCGTCCGGGTGGGTGCGGTAGACCCACGCCGAGACGTCGCCGAGCGCGGCGCGCGGGTCCTCGACCACCAGCACCGGCAGGCCGGAGGGCTCGGCGAGTGCGACGCCGTCGGCGTCGGTCAGCACCGCGACGGCACCGCGTTCGGCGGCCTCGGTCGCGAACTGGGCGCCGTGTCGGTTCGCGCCGTGCACGCCGACGAACAGGTCACCCGGCTGCACCTCGGCAGCGCTCAGCGTGACGCCCGTCGTCTCGACGGCGTCGACGGAGCCGACCACGCGCATGCCGAACGCGTTCGCGAGTTCGGCGACGCTCCTCGGGGTCGGGTGTTCGGGTCGGAGGACCGGGGGGATCCGTGCGGACAAGTGCTCCTTCTTCCTCACCACGTGGACGGGTACAGCTGCGCCTCGGCCGTGGAGGGGGCTACTCGGTACTTCTCGAGCACCTGGGACATGAGAGTGCGGAACGCCGGAGCCGCTCCGCTGGACCACTTGTTGGTCTGCGGCTTCGTGAACGTCACCGTGACAACATACTGGGGGTCCTCGGCGGGTGCCATTCCGGCCACCGAGGTGATGCGCTGGCCGCCGTAGCCCTTCCCGCCCTCGGCGACCTCGGCGGTACCGGTCTTCGCCGCGATGTTGTAGCCGGAGATCGGCTTCATCCCGACGAGCGTGCCGCCCGTGACCACGCTCTGCAGCATCTTGACGGTCTGGTCGGCTGCCGCAGCGGACACGACGCGCGTGCCCTCCACGTCGGGCGCGTCGATCATCTTGCCGTCCGAGGTCTTGCAGCCCTTCACCATGTGGAGCGGGATCCGGACACCCTGGTTGGCGAGGGTCTGGAACACGCTCGCGACCTGGACGGCGGTCGTCGAGATGCCCTGCCCGAACATCGAGTTGATGTTCGTCTGCTGGTCCCAGTCCGGGCTCGCGCCGTACTGCATGCCCGGCTGGCCGGGGTACTGGATCGCCGACTCGGGCTCGAACAGGCCGAACTTCTTCATGTAGTCGTACCGCTGCTGGGTCGACAGCCGCTCGCCGAGCTCGGTGATGCCGACGTTCGAGGAGTTCTGCAGGATGCCGGTCAGCGTCAGGTTCTCGGTCGGGTGGAGCTCGGAGTCCTGGATCTTGCCGCCCCACGGGAAGGACCGCGAGTACGGCACCACCGCTCGGTCGGTCGGGCTCGACTTGCCCTGGTCGATGAGCGCGGCCGCGATCGCCGCCTTGATGGTCGAACCGGGCTCGTAGGTCGAGGTCAGCGCACGCGAGCCGTACGCACCCTTGTCCGTGGTCGCGTCGACGTCGTTCGGGTCCACGGTGGGCCAGTCGGCGACGGCGAGGAGCTCACCGGTCTTGACGTCCACGACGGTCGCGGTCGCGGACTCCGCCTGCAGCGACTGCGCCGCCGACGCGATCGTCTGCTGCGCCATGTACTGCAGGTCGCTGTCGATGGTGGTCTCGAGCGTGCCGCCGTCCTTGGCCTGCTCCGTCGTCCGGGTGCTCCCGGGGAGCTGCACGCCGTCCTCGCCGCGCTCGTACGTCTCCGAGCCGTTCTTGCCCGCGAGGCACTGGTCGTACGAGTACTCGAGGCCGGCCTGGGCGCCGTCGGTGCCCATGAACCCGGTCAGCGCACCGCCGGTGGCACCCATCGGGTAGACGCGGGCGGACTGCTGCTCCTTGTAGACCCACGGGATGCCGAGGGCGACGACCGCCTCGTAGTGCTTCACGTCGAGCCCCTTGACCAGGTAGGCGAAGTCCGACTTCGGGTCGGCGGCGATCGCCTTCTGCATCGCCTGCACGTCACCGCCGGACGCCTTCGCCAACGCCTGCAGGGCGTCGTCCACCGAGACCTTCTTCGTGCGCTCGCCACCGAGCTTGCCGTCGAAGCCCGCGACGAGTCGTGGCGAGGTGACGATGTTGTAGCGGTTGACGCTCTCCGCGAGTTCGGTGCCGTTGCGGTCGACGATGGCACCGCGGTTGCCGTAGATGGTGACCGGGATGCTCCGCTTCGCCTTCGACGCCTCGTTCAGCGCCGCTGCCTGCACCACCTGGATGTCGACCAGTCGGATCACGAAGACCGCCACGAGGGCGATCACGGCGATGATCACCACGCTGTAGCGCAGTCGAGGGTTGCGGATCGTCTTCGTCACGCGGTGCGGTCCTTCCCGGGTGGTGCGGCAGTCTGATCCCGCCCGCAGGTCACCGGGTGGTGGGTGCCTGGAGCGGGTTCGCGTCGGACTCTACGTCGGTGGTCGAGCCGGTCCGTCCCGACTCGCTGGTGCCTGCGCTCTTCTCAGTGTCGGCCGTCGCAGCAGCCTGCTGGGCACCGGTCGCCGACGTCCCGCCCGCGCTGGTGTCCGGGCTGCCGCCGGTCGTGCTCGTGGTGCCGTCGGCCGGGGTCGCACCGGTGCCGGCGGCACCGTCGGTCGTGCTCGCCCCGCCGGCGGACGCGTCCGGGCCGGCGGCGAGCGGGACCGGGTCGAGGAGCGCGTTCGGCACCTGGTTGTCGCCGCTCGCGGTCGCCTCGTCGGGGGCCGCCGGGGTCGGCGTGCCGTACACGTGGCCGGTCTTCGGGTCGAGGTACACCGGGGTGGAGTTCGCGATCATCCCCAGCGCCTTCGCGTTGCGCGCCAGGTTCTGCGGCGAGTCGAGCACCCGGAGCTCCTCGGAGAGCGACTGCTGCGTCCGGGAGAGCCCCGTCTGCTCGGCGCCGAGCGAGTCCAGCGTGTACGCCCCCTGGCTCAGCACCATGCTGATGCCGAGCTGCGCGAGGAGCAGCACACCGAGCGACACGACGCCGACCACCGCGTAGGCGATCTTCGGCCGTGCTCGGCGCTGCGCCCTGGACGGCGCGACCTCGACGAGCTCGGGTCGCTCCCGGCGCGGTGGGTGCGGGGCACGGGTCGGTGCGCCGACGGGGTCGACGAGTGCGAGGTTCGTGCTCATGTCACTTCCGGATCCGCTCGGCCGCGCGCAGGCGCACGGGGATGGCTCGGGGGTTGGCGGCGCGTTCGGCCTCGTCGGCCAGTTCCGCGCCCTTGACGACGAGGGAGTAGGTGGGAGCGTGCTCCGGCAGCTCGACGGGTAGTCCTGCCGGGGCGCTCGAGGTCGTGCGCTCGACCAGTGCCCGCTTCACGAGGCGGTCCTCGAGCGACTGGTACGACTCGACGACGATCCGACCACCGACCGCGATCACGTCGAGCGCGGCGGGGATCGCCCGCTCGAGCACGGCGAGCTCGGCGTTGACCTCGATGCGGAGCGCCTGGAACACGCGCTTGGCCGGGTGCCCCTGCCGCTGCACGGCCACGGGTGTCGCGTCGTGCAGCACCTGGACGAGGTCACCCGACATCTCGAACGGGCGCTCGGTGCGACGCTCGACGATCGCGCGGGCGTACCGGCCGGCGAGCTTCTCCTCGCCGTACCGCTGGAAGATCCGGCGCAGCTCGCCCTCGTCGTAGGTCGCGAGGACGTCGGCGGCGGTCTGCCCCTCGGTCCGGTCCATCCGCATGTCGAGCGGGGCGTCCTGGCTGTAGGCGAACCCGCGCTCGGCACGGTCGAGCTGCAGCGAGCTGACGCCGAGGTCGAACAGCACGCCGTCGACCTGACGGAAGCCCTCGCCCTCGACCGCGTCGACGATCCCGTCGTACACGGTGTGGACGAGGCGCACGCGGTCGCCGAAGCGAGCGAGCCGCTCCCCCGCGATGCCGAGGGCGTCGGTGTCCCGGTCGAGCCCGATGAGCGTGAGCTCCGGGAACCGTTCGAGCAGCGCCTCGGAGTGGCCGCCCATGCCGAGGGTCGCGTCGACGACGACCTTGCCCGGGCCGTCGAGGGCCGGGACGAACAGGTCGACGATGCGCTGGAGCATCACCGGCGTGTGCGGGAACTTCGGCTGGTCTTCGGCCATGTGCAGCCCCTGTGACCGTCTGGGCCACGCACCCGGATCCCCATCCATGCGACCTGACACCGGGGAAGGTGTGTCAGGGCACCACGGCTGGGAGTCCCGATCCGCGGATCAGAAGATCCCCGGGATCACCTCCTCGTCGTTGTCGGCGAAGCCCTCTTCGACCTCGGCGTAGTAGGCCTCCCACGCGGGGGTCGACCAGATCTCGGCACGGTCACCGCTGCCGATGACCGTGAGGTCCCGTTCGAGCCCCGCGTACTCACGGAGGTTCTGCGGGATCGTCACGCGGTTCTGCTTGTCCGGGGTCTCCGCGCTCGCTCCGGAGAGGAACAGGCGCATGTAGTCCCGGGTGCGCTTCGACGTCATCGGAGCCGTCCGGATCCGTTCGTGCAGTTGCTCGAACGTGTCCGCACTGAAGACGACGACGCAGCGCTCCTGCCCACGGGTCATCACGAGTCCGCCGGACAGTTCGTCCCGGAACTTGGCGGGGAGGATCACGCGACCCTTCTCGTCCAGCTTCGGGGCATGGGTACCGAGCAGCACGTCGGGGCCTCCCCTCCGCTCCACCGGACCGTCGTGATCCCCACTTTACTCCACTTCGCTCCCCGCGGAACGGTCGGCGCTCCCGAATCTGCCCCGATCCCCCGATCTGGGGTGGTCACCGGAGCTCGTAGCTCGCCTCTCTGCGAGTCACTTCCCCGGAAGCACGCAGACGTGGAGCGGAGTGGAGGGGGTGGAGGGAAGTGGAGGACATTCGCAGGCTCGGGAGCAGCCGAGGGCGCGCCGGACGGGAGGCTCGGCGCACGACCGCCCCGCGCCTCCCGTCCGATGCGTGCTCACGCCCATCGCCCCATCGCGCCCGTGGCGCACGTCGCGCCCCTCGCGCCCCTCGCGCCGTCGCGCCGTCGCGCCGTCGCGCGCGTCGCGCCGT
>NZ_JAQMHU010000042.1:0-20026 GCF_028307415.1 Curtobacterium uvaldense
CCCCCCCCCCCCCCCCCCCCCCCCCCCCCCCCCCCCCCCCCCCCCCCCCCCCCCCCCCCCCCCCCCCCCCCCCCTCCAGGCGGTCACCTCGTCAGCGCGTCAGCGCACGTCCTCGTCGACCCAGTCGAAGGTCTTCGTGACGGCCTTCTTCCACAGGCGGAGCTGGCGGTCGCGCTCGGCGTCGTCGAGCTGCGGCTCCCAGCGCCGGTCCTCCTGCCAGTTGGCGCGGAGCTCGTCGAGGTTCGCCCAGAACCCGACGGCCAGACCGGCGGCGTACGCGGCTCCGAGGGCGGTGGTCTCCGCGACGACCGGACGGACGACCGGCACGTTGAGGATGTCCGCCTGGAACTGCATGAGCGCGTCGTTGGCCGTCATGCCACCGTCGACCTTGAGCTCGGTCAGGTCCACGCCGGAGTCCGCGTTCACGGCGTCGAGGACCTCGCGGGTCTGCAGCGCCGTCGCTTCGAGGGCGGCACGCGCGATGTGCCCCTTGTTGACGTAGCGGGTCAGGCCGACCAGGGCACCGCGGGCATCCGGTCGCCAGTACGGCGCGAACAGGCCCGAGAACGCCGGGACGAAGTACACGCCGCCGTTGTCCTCGACGGTCTTGGCGAGGGCCTCGACCTCCGGGGCGCTGCCGATGATGCCGAGGTTGTCGCGGAGCCACTGGATGAGCGAGCCCGTGACGGCGATCGAACCCTCGAGGGCGTAGTGCGTCTCCTGGTCGCCGAGCTTGTAGCCGACCGTGGTGAGCAGCCCGTTCTCCGACCGGACGATCTCCGTGCCCGTGTTGAAGATGAGGAAGTTGCCGGTGCCGTAGGTGTTCTTCGACTCGCCCTGGTCGAACGCGGCCTGACCGAACGTCGCGGCCTGCTGGTCGCCGAGGATGCCGGCGATCGGGACCTCGCGGAGCAGGCTGGAGGACTCGACGTGGCCGTAGACCTCGGAGGAGCTGACGATCTCCGGGAGCATCGACTTCGGCACCCCGAAGTCGGCCAGGATGTCGTCGCGCCACTGGAGCGTCTCGAGGTCCATGAACAGCGTGCGGGACGCGTTCGTGACGTCGGTCTTGTGGACGCCGCCGTCGGTGCCACCCGTCAGGTTCCAGAGGACCCAGGTGTCGGTGGTGCCGAAGAGCAGGTCGCCCGCCTCGGCCTTCTCGCGCGCACCCTCGACGTTGTCGAGGATCCAGGCGATCTTGGTGCCGGCGAAGTACGTGGCGAGGGGCAGGCCGACGATCGCCTTGTAGCGGTCGGTGTCACCGTCGGCGAGCTCGTCGACGATCGACTGCGTGCGGGTGTCCTGCCAGACGATGGCGTTGTAGACGGCCTTGCCGGTGTTCTTGTCCCAGACCACGGCGGTCTCGCGCTGGTTGGTGATGCCGACCGCCGCGACGTCGTGGCGGGTGATGTCGGCGCGGGACAGGGCCTGGCCGATGACCTCGCGGACGTTGTCCCAGATCTCCGCCGGGTCGTGCTCGACCCAACCGGCACGCGGGAAGATCTGCTCGTGCTCCTTCTGGCCGACCGACTTGATCGAGCCGGAGTGGTCGAAGACGATGGCGCGCGTCGAGGTCGTGCCCTGGTCGATGGCGACGATGTAGTCGGCCATGGGTTCTCCTTGGGTTGCGTTCGGTGTGGTGGACGGGTGGTCGTCAGGAGACGACGGGGAGCAGGAAGGTCGAGGCACCGGCGGCGAGGGCGCCACCGACGAGCGGGCCGACGACCGGGACCCAGGCGTAGGACCAGTCGCTCGAGCCCTTGCCCTTGATCGGCAGGATCGCGTGGGCGATGCGCGGGCCGAGGTCACGGGCGGGGTTGATCGCGTAGCCGGTGGGGCCACCGAGGGAGACGCCGATCGCGATCACGAGGAAGGCGACGGGGACCGCGCCGAGCTCGGCCGGGGTCTTGCCGTTGGTGAAGGCGAGCACGACGAACACGAGCACGAAGGTGCCGATGACCTCGGTGACGACGTTCCAGCCGTAGCTGCGGATGGCCGGGCCGGTGGAGAACACGCCGAGCTTGGCGGCGGCGTCGGGCTCCTCGTCGAAGTGCTGCTTGTAGGCGAGCCACACGATGACGGCACCGATGATCGCGCCGATGAGCTGGGCGATCCAGTAGAGGAACATCTCGCCGACGGTGATCTTGCCCAGCAGGGCGAGGCCGAGGCTCACGGCGGGGTTGAGCTGACCACCGGAGCTGTACGACACGGTGACGCCGGCGAAGACCGCGAAGCCCCAGCCGATCGTGACCATGAGGAAGCCGGCGCCGAAGCCCTTGGACTTCGTGAGGGACACGGCGGCGACGACACCGCCACCGAGGATGATGAGCAACGCCGTGCCGACGAGCTCTGACATGAAATTGACGCCGATGCCGTCCATCGGTGACCTCCAGTGCGAGTGGTGGGGGTCCGGTGGCTGCTGCGTCCGGCACTCCCCGTCGAGTGATTGGGGCCGAGCATAGTGAGGCGGATCGTCGAGACGCGATCACGCAACGAGTCGAGTCCGCGAAACTGCACGAACGTGCACGAGCGGTGTGCGGTCCGGCATCCCGCACCGGGGCCGCGGGAGCATGGTCCTGCACGAACGTGCACCGGAGACGAACGGGCGGTCGCTGTAGGGTGAACGCACTCCGGTCGACGACGGCGGTGTGGATCCGCCCGCGGTCGACCCCCGTCCTCGTGGAGGTCCGTCATGAAGAAGCTCATCAACGATCCGCACGACGTCGTGACCGAGTCCGTCCGTGGGTTCGCCCGGGCGCACGAGGGGCACGTCGTCCTGGTCGAGGACCCGATCCACCTGCACCGCGCCGACGCCCCCGTCCGCGGCAAGGTCGGCATCGTGAGCGGCGGCGGCAGCGGGCACGAGCCGCTCCACGCCGGGTTCATCGGCCACGGCATGCTCGACGCAGCCGTGCCGGGGCCGGTCTTCACCAGTCCGACCCCGGACCCCATCGTCGCCGCGACGAAGGCGGTGGACGGGGGAGCGGGCGTGCTCCACATCGTGAAGAACTACACCGGCGACGTCCTCAACTTCGAGACCGCGGCGGAGCTGGCCGAGCTGGAGGACATCCGCGTCGAGTCCGTCGTCGTCGACGACGACGTCGCCGTGCAGGACTCGCTCTACACGGCAGGACGCCGCGGCGTGGCCGGCACCGTCGTGGTCGAGAAGTGCGCCGGCGCCGCAGCCGAGCGCGGCGACGACCTCGACGCCGTCGCGGCGGTCGCCCGCCGCGTCAACGAGGTCACTCGGTCGATGGGCCTGGCCCTGGGCTCCGGCACCGTCCCGCACGCGGGGGAGCCGTCCTTCACGCTCGCGGACGACGAGGTCGAGCTCGGGATCGGCATCCACGGCGAGCCCGGCCGCGAGCGCATCCCGATGGCTCCGGCCGACCAGCTCGTCGACCGCGTGCTCGAACCGGTGCTCGCCGACCTCGACGCGCCTGCGGGCTCGCAGCTGCTGCTCCTCGTGAACGGGATGGGCGGGACCCCGCTGTCCGAGCTCTACATCGTCTACCGGCGCGCCGCCGAGGTCCTCACGGACCGTGGCCACCACGTCGCGCGTAGCGTGGTCGGCGACTACGTCACGTCCCTCGAGATGCCGGGCTTCTCGATCACCGTCACGGTGCTCGACGAGGAGCTCACGGCACTCTGGGACGCCCCGGTGGAGACCCCGGCGCTGCGCTGGGGTCGCTGACCACCGTCCACCATCCAGGAAGGAACACGAATTGGCGCTCGACACCGCATGGGCCATCGACTGGGTGCGCCGCACCGCCGCGACGATCGACGACCACCGCGCCGAGCTCGTCACGCTCGACCGTGAGATCGGCGACGGTGACCACGGCGAGAACCTCGACCGCGGGTTCCGCGCCGTGCTCGAGACCGTCGACGGCGGCTCCTTCGACACCCCCGGCGCGGTCTTCAAGGCCGTCGCGACGAAGCTCATCTCGACGGTGGGCGGTGCCGCCGGTCCGCTCTTCGGGACCGCCTACCTGAAGGCCGCCCAGGCGGCCGGCGACGCGACCGAGCTCGACGCCGACACGCTCGTGGCCGTGCTCACCGCCGCACGCGACGGTGTCGTCTCCCGTGGCAAGGCCGAGGTCGGCGACAAGACGATGGTCGACGCGTGGTCTGCGGCCGTCGACGCCGCGACCGCCGCTGCGGCGGCCGGCGACGGGCCGGAGCGCGTGCTCGAGGCCGCCGCCGACGCCGCCGTGACCGGCGCCGAGTCGACCGACCCCCTCGTCGCCCGCAAGGGCCGCGCCAGCTACCTCGGGGAGCGGGCGATCGGACACCGCGACCCCGGTGCGCAGTCGACGGCGTACATCCTGCGCGCAGCGGTGGACGCCGCGTGACCGTCGGGATCCTGGTCGTCTCGCACAGCGCGGCGATCGCGACCGGCACCGTCGAGCTCGCCCGCCAGATGGCCGCGGACGTCCCGATGGTGGCCGCCGGCGGCACGGACGACGGCGGCATCGGGACGTCCTTCGAGGCGATCGCCGACGGCATCCAGGAGCTCGCGCCGGCGGACGCCGTCGTCGTGCTCTGCGACCTCGGCTCCGCCTACCTGACCACCGACACCGCACTGGACTTCCTCGACGAGGCCGACCGCGACCGGGTGCACGTCTCGCAGGCCCCGCTGGTCGAGGGCACGGTGGCCGCGGCGGTCGCCGCGCAGACCGGGGGCGACGTCGACGCCGTCCTGGCCGCGGCGTCGTCGGCCGCACGGTCCGCGGACGACGAGAGCGCCTCGGACCCGACGGGGGACCAGCCGGGAGGCACGGCGCCCGTCGACGACGCGGATCCGACTGACGGGGCGGTCACCGAGACCGTCGAACTGGTCAACGAGAGCGGCCTGCACGCCCGGCCCGCGGCCGAGTTCGTGAAGGCCGCCGCGAAGCACGAGTCGCGCGTCCGCGTCAACGGCGTCGACGCGAAGAGCCTCCTCGCGATCATGGCGCTCGCCCTGCCGAAGGGCGCGACCGTGACGATCGAGGCGGACGGACCCGACGCACGGGACGCCGTCGACACCCTCGTCGCGCTCGTCCGCTCCGGCTTCGGCGAGTGACGAGCGCCGCCGCGCGCGCCGAGGGGCGGGCGCGGCGGAGGTGCTCAGCGTCCGGGTGTCACGAACTCCTGCAGCCCCGTGACCCGGAGCAGGTCCAGCTTCGCGGCGTCCTCGCTGCCGGGCACCGCCGTGTAGACCACGATCCGCAGGTCGCTGCCCGGCACGCTGAGCACGTCGCAGTCGATCTCCACCGGGCCGACCGGGGTGTGCACGACCTTGCGACCGGTCCGGTGCTCGGCGATGCGCCCACCGTGCCAGCGCCGCTCGAACTCCGGGGACGCACGGCGCAGCCGTGCCACCAGCTCCGCGAGACGCCGATCCGCCGGGTACCGGCCCAGGGCGGAGCGGAGGCCGGCGACCAGGTCGCTCGAGAAGTCCTCCTGGTGGGTGTCGTCCCACTCGACGCCGTCGTGCCCCTGCGTGAAGTGCCGCCACACGAGGTTCGCCTCGAGGCCCGTCCAGCGCCCGGGGTCGCCGGAGACCGTGGCCCAGAGATCGTTCCACAGCACGATGTCGTGCGCCGCCGTGAACACGGCCAGCGGGACGTCCCCGAGCCGGTCGAGCATGCGGTGCACGCCGGGCGGGACGTGGCGGGGGACCTCGCCCCGCGAGGGCACCGCGGCGCCCGCGACCCGGAACAGGTGGTCGCGTTCGGCCTCCGTGAGCCGGAGCGCGGTCGCGAGTGGAGCCCGGCGGTGCGCCGGCCCGGCCCCGCCGGCAGTCCGACCTCGGCCGGACGCACCCGGTCACGCCAGGCGCGCAACACCTCCGCGAACTCGCTCATGCGACCATCATCACCCGGTTCGGGCAGGCGGTCCTGGTACTGCCGGTCCCACCGTCGACCGGTGCCTGGGAACACGACGGCGACGCGGGCGCCGTGGACGGCATGACCACCACACTCATCACCGGGGCCAACCGTTCGCTCGGCCTCGAGACCGCACGCCGACTCGTCGAGGCCGGGCACACCGTGTACGCCGGCATGCGTGACCCCGCCTCCGGGGACGAGGCGCGCGCCCTCGGCGCGCACGTCGTGGCGCTCGACGTCACCCAGCAGGCGAGCGTCGACGCCGCGCTCGCGTCGCTGCCGCAACTCGACGTGCTCGTGAACAACGCGGGGGTGCTCGGGACCGCGTTCGGCGTCGACGACCTCGACGCGGACGCGATGGCCGACGTGCTCGACACGAACGTCGTCGGGGTCGTCCGGGTGACGCAGGCGGCCCTGCCGCTGCTGCGTCGCTCGTCGAACCCGGTGATCGTCAACGTCGCGTCCGGCGTCGGCTTCGCGCGCTGGCTCACCACGCCCGGTCGCGACGAGCACCCGGTCCCCGCGGTGCCGTACGCGGCGTCGAAGGCGGCGCTCATCGCCGCGACGGTGCAGTACGCGAAGAACCTGCCCGGGTTCCGCGTGAACGCGTCCGACCCCGGCTACACCGCGACCGCGTTCAACGGCTTCGGCGGGCACCAGACCGTCACGGAGGGCACGGACGCGACGGTGGCGCTCGCGCAGATCGGCCCGGACGGACCGACGGGGGAGTTCCACGACCGGACCGGCCGCATCGAGTACTGACCGGACGTCGGACGGGAGGCACGTGGCGGGTCCGCCACGCGCCTGCCGTCGGTCGGTCTGCCAGGATGACGGCATGCGCGCAGTCCGGTACGACCGCTTCGGTTCCATGCCCGTCATCGTCGAGCTCCCGACGCCGGAGGCACCCGTCGACGGCGTCGTCGTCACCGTCCGTGCGACCGGGGTGTGCCGGAGCGACTGGCACGCGTGGAAGGGCCACGACGACTCGGTGTCGTTGCCGCACGTGCCGGGCCACGAGTTCTCGGGGACCGTGTCGGCCGTCGGCGACGACGTCATCGGCTTCGCCGTCGGCGACCGGGTGACCGCGCCGTTCGTCTTCGCCTGCGGTACGTGCGAGCAGTGCCGCGACGGGGCCACGCAGGTGTGCACCCGGCAGCAGCAGCCCGGGTTCACGCTGCCGGGCTCGTACGCCGAGGCGGTGGTGGTGCCGCATGCCGACGTGAACCTCGTGGCGCTGCCCGACGAGGTCGGCTTCGCCGAGGCGGCGGGGCTCGGCTGCCGGTTCGGCACCGCGTACCACGCGCTGCACGCACGGGGGCGGGTCGCCGCAGGGGAGTGGGTCGCCGTGTTCGGCTGCGGCGGTGTCGGACTGTCCACCGTGCTGGTCGCCGTGGCAGCGGGCGCACGTGTGATCGCCGTCGACGTCTCGCCGGCAGCGCTCGAGCGGGCGGCGGCACTCGGCGCGACCACGCTACCGATGGGCGATGACGT
Source organism: Curtobacterium uvaldense (assembly GCF_028307415.1). Taxonomy (NCBI): domain Bacteria; kingdom Bacillati; phylum Actinomycetota; class Actinomycetes; order Micrococcales; family Microbacteriaceae; genus Curtobacterium; species Curtobacterium uvaldense. The sequence continues at coordinate 7,362 of NZ_JAQMHU010000042.1, forward strand.
GGCGGCGACGGTGCACGGTGTGACCGGAGGGGGCGCGCACGTGTCGGTGGACGCCTACGGCAGCCGGGCGACCTCGCTCGCCGCGGTGGGCTCGCTCCGTCCGCGCGGTCGGCACGTGCAGGTCGGCCTGTTGCTCGACGACGAGGCCGTGCCGGTCATCCCGATGGGCAGGGTCATCGCCGACGAGCTCGAGCTGCTCGGGAGTCACGGGATCGCAGTGGGGGAGTACGCCGCGATGCTCGACGACGTGGTCGCCGGTCGGCTCCGTCCCGCCGAGTCGATCGGACGGACGATCGGGTTCGGCGACCTGCCCGATGCGCTCGAGGCGATGGACCGGTTGGCGACCGGGTCGGGGATGACCGTCGCGGTGTTCTGAGACGCCGCCGTCCCGGTCGTCTGCGACCTGCGGACAGCAGGTGTGTCATCTGACATACTGCGGAGATGACGTGGGGAAGCGGAGCGAGCGTCGAGCTCGCGGAGCTCGCAGTGATCGACGACTGTCGGCTGACGGTGCCACCGCGCGTCGACCGGGCGGACGGAGTCGTCCGCTCGTTCGTGGCGCGGATCCCACCGGGGGCGTCGACGGGGTGGCACCGGCACGACGCCTGGCAGACCGGGATCGTCGCCCGGGGGCGACTGCGACACCGGACGGCCGACGTCGTGCAGTACCACGAACCCGGTCAGGTGCTCGTCGAGGCACCCTTCGTCGACCACGAGGCAACGAACGTGTCCGACGAGGAACTGGTGCTCGTGTTCGTCGCGGCGCAGGTCGACGACTGCCCGCTGGTCACGCCGAGACCCGCGCCCTGACGCAGGGCGGGGCGATCAGGGGAGCCGCACAGACAGGAGTCCGACCGTCTCGAGTCACCTGAGTTGACATAATATGCATTATCGGCGCTCAGCGCTGAACAGCTATGCAGCCGGTGAACTCGCGTCCACGGACCGTTCTCGTCGCACGACGCGCCGCCGTTTGTCCGCCGTGGGTGCACGACATGCCGCTCACGATCAACGTGAACGGCATGTCGTGCGACCTGGGCGTCGTGACCGGCGGCGCATCGTGGCCGGGCCCGCGGTGGCGTTGCGGGTCCGACGGACCTGCGCGGTCGGCGGCGACGGCCGGGTCGTCAGTGCTCGGGCGTCTCGTCGCCGGTGGGCACGTCGTCGGCGTCGATCTCGAGGGCGGCCTGCTCGCTGCCGTCCTCCTCGACCTCGGAACGGTCGGTGTCCGGCTGCTCCGGCTGCTCGGCCTGGGTGGTCTCTTCTGCGGGGTCCGGCTGGCTGTACGTCATGGCGGGGACGCTACTCGGCGCGGCCTGTGTCGGTCCGGGCGGTGCGGTCGTCGACGGTGACCGGACAGACGGACGGGAGGCGCGCGGCGGTGCCGCCACGCGCCTCCCGTCCGGTGGTGCTACTGGTTCTGCAGCATCTGCGTCGCCAGCACGGCGCCGAAGATCATGAAGATGATCGCGATGACGATGCCGATGACGCTCAGGACGATGCCGGCGAGGACCATGCCGCGGTTCAGGCCCCGGCGACGCGCGACGAAGCCGAGGATCAGGCCCACGATGCCGGCGATCAGACCGATGATCGAGAACAGGAAGCCGAAGACGACGGCGACGATGCCGAGCACCAGCGACCCGATGGCGAGGCCGTTGCCGCCGTTCGTCGCGGGTGCCGCGCCGGGCGTGTTCGGTGCCGGCGGGAAACCGTTCGTGGACATGGGAGCTCCTCGTGTCAGGGCCGCTGGCACGGGTTGCGTGCGGCCGTCAGCGCACACGGTAGGCGCTTCCTGCGAAGTGCGTTCACATCAGCTGTACGCACCCGGTGCTGCCGGATCAGACGGCACGGTGCTGCCGGACCAGGTCCGGGAGCTCCGCCGGCTCGAAGGGCTCGTCGGTGGCGTCGAGCTCCTCGGCGGTCCACCACCGCGAAGCGAGGATGTCGACGCGCTCGTCGTCGGTCCACTCGGCGTCGGACAGCTCGAACCCGGGCGTCCGGACGACGTAGAACTCGCTGTGGCCGCGGTCGTGGTCGGCCAGGTCCCACTCGACCGTGAAGTCCCAGCTCCACACGGGGTCGCCCGGATCGTCGACGACGACGCCGGTCTCCTCACGGAGCTCGCGGACGGCGGCGTCGCGGTGAGACTCCCCCGGGTCCACGCCGCCACCGGGGGTGATCCACCGGTGCGCATGGTCGGACGACGGCGACCGCGTGTCCATGAGGAACACGCGGCCGTCCGGGTCGAGCAGGAGGATGCGGGAGGTCAGACGGAGGCCGGGCTTCGCTGTCATCCGCCCGAGGCTACCCGTCGCGCCGTCCCCGGCCCCGTGTCAGGCCGTGAAGCCGCTCGTGTCGCCGACGAGCTTCGTGTGGTCGGCCGGGATCGGCTCGACGGCGGCCAGGGCGATCTCGGCCGCGAACTCGGACACGCTGTAGAGCTTCCCGACCTCCTGGCGCCGACCCTCGATCGCACCGGGGTTCAGGCGGTTGAGCAGCGTCGCCGTGATGGTGCCCTCGATCATGTCGCCGGAGACGGTCACGAACTCGATGCCGGCGGCCTCGAGCTGCGGGATGAGCTCGCGCAGCGCGAGTTCGCCGGCACGCTTGCTCTTGGCGACGGGGACGTACTCGTCCATCGTCTCGGCGGTCTCGACGAAGTGGGCCTGGTGGCTCGTCACGAAGACGACACGCGAGCCGGCCGGCATGTGCGGCACGGCGGTCTGCAGCATGTCGACCTGTGCGTCGCGGTTCAGGCGGAGTGCGTAGTCCTCCCCCAGGTCGGCCTCCATGCCGCCGGAGGCGTTGAGCACGAGCAGGTCGATCCCGCCCCACTCGGCCACGACGCGGTCGACCATCGCCTGGACGGAGTCGTGGTCGGTCAGGTCGGCAGCCACGGCGATCGCGGAACCGCCGGCAGCGACGACCTTCTCGACGATCTGCTCGGCGCGCCGGGCCTTGTTGCGGTAGTTCACGACGACCTTCGCGCCGGCCTCGGCCAGGTAGCCGACGGTGTCGGCGCCGATACCGCGCGACGACCCCGTGACGAGGGCGCGCTTGTCGGCGAGGGATCCGGGGGCGAGGGGGTTCGTCACAGGCGTGTTCTCCAGGTCGCTGCTGTGGCCGGTCGGCCGCCGACGAGCCTACCAACCACGCGGCCCGCGCCGGGCGAGCGTCAGTCGCACCCGCGCGGACCCGAGCGTGACTTGATATGTTGAACGGAGTTGGACCGGCCGTCGCGACGCTGCACGCCGGAGCGCGCGATGCAAGGGAGGGAGATCGCGTGAACATCGACTGGATCCAGACCGTCGTCTGGATCGGACTGACACTGCTGCTGGGCGTGGTCGAGATCTTCACGCTCGACTTCATCTTCCTGATGCTCGCCGCGGGCGCGGCCGGGGGTCTGATCGCAGCGCTGGTCGGCGCGCCGTGGTGGCTCTCCGCGATCATCGCGGCCGTCGTCGCACTCGTGCTGCTCTCGCTCGTCCGCCCCCGGCTGCTCGTGGCGCTCGGCCGGAACGCCGACCCGCACCGCACCAACATCGAGGGGCTGATCGGCCTGCGCGGCACCGTCGCGGTGGCCTTCACGTCGTCGTCCCCCGGGCAGGTCCGTCTCGCGAACGGCGAGACCTGGAGCGCCCGGCTCGCCGCAGGCTCCCCCGACCGCACACCACCGCTCGGCACCCCCGTGGTCGTCGAGTCCATCGAGGGGTCGACCGCGGTCGTCCGCCTCGGAGAAAGGGCCACCTCGTGACCATCTCAGCCGGGACGATCGCCCTGATCGTCCTCGTCCTCGTCGTCGTGATCTTCGTGATCGTCGTCCTGTCCCGCGCGATCCGGATCGTGCCGCAGGCGACGGCCGGGATCGTCGAACGACTCGGCAAGTACCACAAGACGCTCAGCCCCGGACTCAACATCCTGGTGCCGTTCATCGACCGGCTCCGCCCGCTCATCGACATGCGCGAGCAGGTCGTGTCCTTCCCGCCGCAGCCGGTGATCACCGAGGACAACCTGGTGGTGTCGATCGACACCGTCGTCTACTTCCAGGTGACCGACGCACGCGCGGCCACCTACGAGATCGCGAACTACCTGGGTGCGGTCGAGCAGCTCACCACCACGACGCTCCGCAACGTCGTGGGTGGCCTCAACCTCGAAGAGGCCCTGACCAGCCGCGACAACATCAACGGCCAGCTCCGGGTCGTCCTCGACGAGGCGACCGGCAAGTGGGGCATCCGGGTCGGTCGTGTCGAGCTCAAGGCGATCGAGCCGCCCGTGTCGATCCAGGACGCCATGGAGCAGCAGCTCCGCGCCGAACGGAGCCGTCGAGCCGCGATCCTGCAGGCCGAGGGCACCAAGCAGTCGGCGATCCTCGAAGCCGAGGGCCAACGGCAGGCCGCGATCCTCGCCGCCGAGGGTGACGCGAAGGCCCAGGTGCTCCGCGCCGAGGGTGAGGCGCAGGCCATCGCGACCGTCTTCGAGGCGATCCACACGGGCGACCCGGACGACAAGCTGCTGTCCTACCAGTACCTGCAGACCCTGCCGAAGATCGCCGAGGGCACGGCGAACAAGCTGTGGATGATCCCGAGCGAGTTCACCGAGGCGCTGTCCGGGATCGCCAAGGGCTTCACCGGCGGGCGGACCGGCAGCGGTCCGGTCGCGGGGGCCGGTGGGGGCACGGACTTCCTGTCGCGCATCTCGAAGCTCGCGAACGAGAGCCTGGCGAACACCGCGACCGCGGACGGCGCGGCGGCGGCGAACCCCCGACCGGACGCCACCGCGGCCGACATCGTCCCGGACGCCGCGCTCGACGAGCGGCTCGAGGAGTCGAACCGCAGTGTCGACGCGCGCCTCGCCGCGGCCGACGAGGCCTCGCAGACCGCGCTCGGGGACGACCACCGGCCGTAGGTCTCCCCGCACACGACAGGTCTCCCCGCACACGACGACGCCCGCCCCGGATACCCCGGGGCGGGCGTCGTCGTGTCGGGGGTGGTGCTCAGGCGCCGCGACGTGCACGCAGGAACGCGAGACGCTCCTCCAGGAGCTCCTCGAGTTCCTCGCGCGAGCGACGCTCGAGCAGCATGTCCCAGTGCGTCCTCGGCGCCTTGACGTCCTCGGCAGCGACCTCGACGGGGATCCCGTCGTCGCCGAGCAGCCGTCCTTCGCGCCCCGTCCGGGGTTCCGACCACGTCTGCGGTACGTCCGCCTCGGCGGAGAAGACGACGTCGAACGTCTCCCCCGACTCGGTCTGGTAGACCGCGCGCTTCCGGTCGGAGAGCTCGACGCCCTCCTCGCTCTGGAGACTCTGGCTCCCGAGCCGCATCCCGCGGAGACTCCGATCAGCCATGTGTGTGCTCCTCTCGCTCGTCTGCCCTCCTCAACACTGTCCCACGCGGGATGCATCCCGACTGGGCGCATTCACAGAGCGTTCCCAGTGGGAGGTGGCGGTGTTCAGGAATCGCGGCGGAGCGACCGTGTCGATCGACGGCCCCACGGTGCGCACGCGAGCAGCGCGAGGAGGGCCCCGAGCGACACCAGGAGGGTGACCGAGCCGGAGACGACGGTGGCGGGGGTCGTCCCGGTGCCGAGCGGCACGTCCGTGACCATCGAGGTCGCCGTGTACGCGGGGACGCGGTCGATGGTCCGCCCCGACGGGTCGATGACCTGGGACGCACCGACCGTCGAGATGTTGACGAGCGAGCGACCGGTCTCGACCGCCCGGAGCCGGGCGATCTCGAGCTGCTGCAGGTTCTCGTCGGTCCCGGAGAAGTCGGCGTTGTTCGTCTGCGCGAGGATGACCTGCGCTCCCCCGCGAGCCATGTCGGACGTGAGCCCGTCGTCGACGATGTCGAAGCAGACCGCGATCCCCGCCCTGATGCCGGCGACGTCGAGCACGTTCGGCCTGGTGCCCGGCGTGTAGTCGCGCTGCAGCAGTCCGATGAGCGACGGCGCCAGCTTCGAGAAGAACCAGCGGTCGGGCACGTACTCGCCGAAGGGGACCGGACGCTTCTTGTCGTAGGACGACTGCCAGCCGTCGGCGGTCCACACGAACGACGTGTTGTGCAGGACGCCGGACGGTGTCTGCGTGATCGCCCCGGCGACCAGCGGCGCCCCGACCGTGTCGACCACGGAGTCGAGGGCGCCTGCGACGGCCGGGAAGCGCCGCGGGTCGGCCTCGGCGGCAGCCTCGGGCCAGACGACCAGGTCGACCCCACGCGCCTCGACGTCGGTCGCGGCGACCTGCGCGGCCAGGACCTCTCCCGGCTGGGCGCGTTCGAAGTACCCGGCCGGACCGTTGCCCTGCACGGCCTCGACGCGGATGCTGCCGTCGATGCGGATGGGCCAGGCGGGCACGGCCAGGACCACGGCGACCAGGAGCCCGGCGGTGGCCACGCGCGTGGACGCGGCGACGCCCGAGCCGGGTGTGCGAGGCACGACGAGCGCGAGCGACAGCACGACCGCGACGCAGTAGACGACGACGAACGTCACGCCGAGCACGCCCACGTACGCCGCGAGGTGCGTGAAGGGTCCCTGCGACTGGGACAGCCCGACCCGACCCCACGCGAAGCCCTCGTACGGCCAGCTGCCGGAGAACCACTCGCGTCCGGTCCAGAGTCCGGCGACGACGGCCGGGAGGCCCCACACCCGCCAGGCGGTCGACGGCAGGACGCGCGCGACCCAGCGGTACGCGAGGGCGATCGCCACGCTGCCGAGGGCGAAGTACGCGGCCTCGAACAGCGCGAGCGCCAGCCACGGGACCGGCCCGAGGTACCGCCCGGCCCAGGAGATCGCGGGCAGCCAGAAGGCCGCGCCGGCCACGTACCCGAGCCAGGCTGCACGTCGGGCGCGCTGCCCCATCGCGGCGAGCAGCATGCAGGCCGTCGCCGGGTAGGCGAGGAACCACCAGCCCGGGGACGGGAACGACAGGGCGAAGAGCAGGCCGCCGACGACCGCGAGCGGGAACGCGAGGCGCAGCGGCAGCGCGGCGAACTCGTCGCGCCGCCCGTCCGGCAGGGTCCCGGTCCCGGTCCGGGACACCGTCGACGCCCGCGAGGCGCCTCTGCCGACGCGGCGTCCCGCGGTGGAAGCGCCGGTCTGCGGGCGCGTGGCCGCGTCGGGGACGTGCACCGGGCCTCCCGTCAGACCGTCGCGTAGGCGACGATGCCGCGGCGCACCGCGTCCGTCGCCCGTCGCGCGGTCTGGGCGAGCTCCTCGTCGCCGGCGTTCCGGACCTGGTCCAGCAGGTCGATGACCTGCTTCGACCAGCGCACGAAGTCGCCCGCGGGCATGTCCAGGGTCCGGAGCACGTCGTCGAGCGCGGAGCCGGACGCCCACCGGAACATGCCGACCGACATCGCCGGGGTCGGCGGCTGCGAACCGGCGAGCCGCGCGTCGCGCTCGATGTCGTCGAGCCGCGCCCAGATGGTCAGCGTCTCGTCGAGCGCCGGCCGGAAGGCTCCGCGGGGCAGGGCGTGCTCGGTCCCCGGGGCGTCCTCGCGCCGGGGCTGGTACACGATGGTGGCGGCCATGGCGGCGAGCTGCGCCGGGGTCAGTTCCTTCCAGACGCCGGCCTCCAGGCACTCGGCCACGAGCAGGTCGCGCTCACCGTAGATCCGCTGCAGGCGACGTCCGCCCGCGGCGACGGTCGCTTCGTCGTCCCCGGTGGCGACCAGGTAGCCGAGCTGCAGGAGCACGTCGGTGACCCGGTCGAACGTCGTCGCGACGGCGCCCGTGCGGGAGCGGATCTGCTGGACGAGCTTGTCGTTGGCGCGCTTGAGCTTGTACCAGCGCTCGGCCCAGCGGGCGTGCGCCTCGCGGTCCGGGCACGCGTGGCAGGGGTGGCGCTGCATCTGCCGACGGACCTCGGTGATCGCCGCCTGGCGCTCCTGCCGGGCGCCGTGCGAGGCCTCGCGACCGCCGGGGACGTTCGTGCGCTCGAGGTCCGACAGGCGACGGCGGAGCGCGGCGTACTCGGTGAAGTCGCCGAGGTGGCACTGCATCGCGCGCTGGTAGCCGTCGAGGGACTCCTGCTGCGACCGGACCTTGCGTGCGAGGTCGACGACGGAACGGTCCGCCTGGAACTGCGCGAACGAGGTCTCGAGGACCTCGCGCGTCCGCTGCCGACCGAACTGCTCGATGAGGTTCACGGCCATGTTGTACGTGGGCTTGAACGACGAGTTGAGCGGGTAGGTGCGACGGCTCGCCAGCGACGCGACGGCCTGCGGGTCGAGGCCGTCCGACCACTGGATGACCGAGTGGCCCTCGACGTCGATGCCACGGCGTCCGGCGCGACCGGTGAGCTGCGTGTACTCCCCCGGCGTGATCGGCACCCGGGCCTCGCCGTTGAACTTCTCGAGCTTCTCGAGCACGACCGTGCGGGCCGGCATGTTCACGCCGAGCGCCAGGGTCTCGGTCGCGAACACGACCTTGAGGAGCTTGCGCTGGAAGAGGTCCTCGACGACCTCCTTGAACGCGGGCAGCAGGCCGGCGTGGTGTGCGGCCACACCGCGCTCGAGGCCCTCGAGCCACTCCCAGTAGCCGAGCACCGCGAGGTCCTCGTCGAGCAGGGTCCGGCAGTGGTACTCGGCCGTCTCGCGGATCTCGTTGCGCTCGTCGGCGGTCGTCAGCGAGATGCCGGACCGGAGGACCTGACGGACGCCCTGGTCGCAGCCGTTGCGGCTGAACACGAAGAAGATCGCCGGCAGGAGCATCCGCTCGTCGAGCACCTTCGCGATCTGCTCGCGGTACATCTTCTCGGTACGAGGGCCCCGGCGCTCGGGGTAGCCGCCGCGTCCGCGACGACCACGGTGGCCGCCGCCGTGCCGCTCGCTGCGCGAGGCGCCGCCGACGAGTCGGAGCAGCTCCGGGTTCACCCGGTTCGTGGCCGCCGCACCGCTCGAGTCGAACAGGTCGACCATCTTCGAGCCGACGAGCACGTGCTGCTCGAGCGGGACCGGCCGGTCCTCGGACACGATGACGTCGGTGTCGCCGCGGACGGTTTGCAGCCAGTCGCCGAACTCCTCGGCGTTGGACACCGTCGCGCTGAGGGAGACGAGCCGGACCTCGGTCGGCAGGTGCAGGATCACCTCTTCCCACACCGCTCCCCGGAACCGGTCCGCCAGGTAGTGGACCTCGTCGAGGACGACCCACGCCAGGTCGTCGACCAGGTCGGAGTCCGCGTAGATCATGTTGCGGAGCACCTCGGTCGTCATCACCACGACACGGGCCCGCGGGTTGACGTTCGTGTCGCCGGTGAGGAGCCCGACCTCGGACTCGCCGTAGTCGGCCACGAGCTCGTTGTACTTCTGGTTGCTCAGCGCCTTCATCGGCGTCGTGTAGAAGACCTTCGCGGTGGGCTGCCGCATCGCGAGCCAGATCGCGAACTCGGCGACGATCGTCTTGCCGGCACCGGTCGGTGCGGCGACGAGGACGCTCCGGCCCTGGTCGAGTGCGTCGCAGCCGGCGACCTGGAACGGGTCGAGGTCGAAGCGCAGGTCGGAACGGAACAGCTCGAGGTTGCGCGAGCGGTTCCGGACCTTCGCCGCCTGGTAGCGCTCGGCGGCAGTGGGTCCGGCGGTCATCAGCGTGCGTACTCCTCGTCGAGCTTCGCCTGCTGCTTCGCCAGCCTGCGGTCGTGGAGCCAGGTCACGAGACACGCTGCTGCGTAGAGCACCGTCATCGGGATCGCCAGCAGGAACATCGAGATGACGTCGGCCGACGGGGTCACGATCGCGCAGAACACCAGGATGCACACGATCGCGACGCGCCACGACCTGATGATCGAGCTGGCCGACAGCACCCCGACGAAGTTCAGCAGCACGAGGAACACCGGCAGCACGAACGCGATGCCCACGGCGACGATGAGCTTGATGACGAAGTCGTAGTACGCCTTGGCGTCGACGATCGACGTGTCCTGCGCCGACACGAAGCTGCCCAGGATCCCGACGATGTGCGGCAGGACGTACCAGCCGAACCAGCAGCCCGCGAAGAACAGCGGGATCGCGGTGCCCAGGAACCCGAACACGTACTGCTTCTCGCGCCGCACCAGCGCCGGGACGATGAACGCCCAGACCTGGTAGAGCCAGACGGGGCTCGAGATGACGACACCGATCGTGATCGCGATCTGCAGTCGCAGGTCGAACGCGCCGGTGATCTGGGGGAAGTTCAGCTCAGCCGTGTGGCCGCCGACCTCGGCCAGCTGGGTGACCGGCTGCCGCAGGGCATCGAGCACGAACGGGGTGAGGAACCACCCGCCGACCGCGCAGAGCGCGACCGCGACGACGGCCTTGAAGAGACGGTTCCGCAGCTCGATCAGGTGCTGCCCGAGCGACATGCGACCCTCGGTGTCCTTCTCCGGACGGCCTGGTCGCCTCGCTCGCCCGCTCGCGGTCGTCGAAGCCATGGCCCGATCCTACGGGACCGGGGCCGACAGTCGGGCCGTCGGCGGCGGACCCACAGGCGGACGACCGGACGGGAGGCGCACGGCGGGCCCGCCCCGTGCCTCCCGTCCGTCAGGGTGAGCGGCGGGCGCGGTGCGCGCGCTACTCGGCGGCCAGGGCTGCTTCGGCGAACGCGCGGACGGCGGCACGGGCCGCCGGCGGGTCGAGGACGACCGCGCGGCCCGGCAGGCCGGCCACCAGCCGGACGACCCCGTCGAAGCCGTTCGATGCCGCGAGCCGGATGCGGACGCGGCCGTCTGCGTCCTCGGCGTCGGCGGTGTCCGCCAGGAAGTCCGCGACGAGGGGCAGCGCCGAGCAGTCGAGCTCCACCGTGACGATGACGTCGCCGCCGGACTGCTGGAAGAGCGTGTCCGGGATCACGACGTCGCCGATGGTCTTCTCGGCCGGGCGGTCGTCCACGCGCACGCTCGTCATCCGGTCGAGCCGGAAGGTCCGGAGCGCCTGCCGGTCGAGGTCCCAGGCACGCAGGTACCAGTCGGTGTCGATCGACTCGACGCGGAGCGGGTCGACTCGGCGGGTCCCGCCGCGGGTGCGCGGCCCGGCGTACTCGAACGCCAGACCACGACCGTCGGCGACGGCACGGCGGATGGTGGCGAGCGCCGCGTCGTGCAGGTCCTGACCGACCGCGACGTTCGACGCCGCTCCCCCGGCACCGCGGGAGAGCTTCGCCATGAGGGACCGGATCGCGTCCCGGTCGGCGGCCTCGGGCAGCGCGGACAGGTACTGCAGGCCGGCGATCAGCGCCGAGGCCTCACGCGCCGACAGCCGGGGCGAGTCGTCGATCGCCACGAGGTTCGTCAGCACGATCATGTCGTTCTGCTCGAAGTCGTCCCAGGCGATGTCGAACAGGTCACCGTGCTGGTACTGCATCGTCTCGCCGGGCACCCCGGACACCGCGATGAGCTCGACCGCACGGCGGATGCGCTGCTCGGGGACGCCGAAGTGCCGTGCGGCCTCGGCCACGGACACGCGCTCGTGGTCGATGAGGTACGGCACGAGGACGAGCAGGAACGCGAGCTTGTCCTGTGCCTGGAGCGGTCGCTGGTCAGGCACGGGTACCTCCGGCGTCGGCGGTCTGGTCTGCGTCGGCTCGGCCGGCCTCCGCGTGGTCGGCGACGAGGGCGCGCAGGCGGGCGACCACGAGCTCGCGGACCGCGGCGGGCTCGAGCACCCGGACCTCGGGACCGAAGGCCGCCAGTTCCTCGGCGAGGATCTGCGGGTCGACGTGGTGCACGACGAGCACGCCGTCGTCGTCGACCTCGGTGCCGCGTCGACGCTGGAGCCGGCGCTCGGCATCGGAACCGGGCACGACCGCGATCCGCGCCGTCCGTTCGGCCCACACCCGGTCCAGCTCGGTCAGGGCACGCTCGGCGGCGCCGGCGGGAGCGGGGTGCTGCCCGACCTGGTGCACGCTGACCGGTCCGACGATCCGCGACAGCAGGTAGTTCTTCGTGCCGCCGGTGGAGAACTCGTGCGCTGCGAGCATCCAGCGACCGCCGTGCTGCACGAGCGCGAGCGGTGCGAGGTCACGTCGGCGGGGCGCGTGCTCGCCCGGCGTGATGTAGTCGAAGCGCACGGCGGCGCCACGGTCGAGCGCTGAACGCAGGGGTTCGAACGCGGTGTCACGGGCGCGGAGCCGGGGCGAGTAGGCGGCCATGCCGGCGACGCCCTGCGCCGTGGTCGTCCCTCCGTCGTCGGCACCGGCGGACCGGACCTTCAGCAGCGCCCGTCGTGAGTCGGTGGACAGTGCGCCCTCGCGCCATGCCATCGCGGCGAGCGACAGCAGCGCGGACTCGTCCGGGGTGAAGCGGACGTCGAGCGGCAGGTCGTACTCGCCCTTCGGGATGCGGTACCGGAGCGTCTGGTTGTTGCCGGCGGCACCGGGCGTCTCGATCGTCTCGAGCGGGATGCCGAGGTCGCGGACGTCGTCCTTGTCGCGCTCGAACTGCCGCTCGAGCGACGCGTTGTCCCCACCGGACGTGTACCGCTGCCGGTAGCCCTGCACGTTGGCCAGGATCTCCGCCTTGGTCAGCCCGGCCTCGGTCGAGAGCAGCGCGAGCACCAGGCTGAAGAGCCGCTCCTCGGCGGGGACGCGGGGGGCTCGGGTGGCTGGCACGAGCCCGATCCTACGGCAGCGGGGGGGGGGGGGGGGGGGGGGGGGGGGGGGGGGGGGGGGGGGGGGGGGGGGGGGGGGGGGGGGGGGGGGGGGGG
>NZ_JAQMHU010000043.1:0-19168 GCF_028307415.1 Curtobacterium uvaldense
GGGGGGGGGGGGGGGGGGGGGGGGGGGGGGGGGGGGGGGGGGGGGGGGGGGGGGGGGGGGGGGGGGGGGGGGGGTGGTGGGGGGGGGGGGGGGGGGGGGGGGGGGGGGGCGGGCCGCCCCCCCCCCCCCCCCCCCACGACCTGCCGCCGGGTGCCCGGGTCGAGGTCCGTCGATCGCCCGACCCCGTCCGGGTCGCCCGGCTGAAGGACGCGCCCTTCACCGACCGGCTGGTCGCCAAGTTCCAGTTGCCCGTCGCGGGTTGGCGCGGTCCGGCGACCGAGGACGACGCATGATCGAGGAGATCGTCATCTCCGACCTCGGCGTCATCGGCGAGACCACGCTCGAGCTCGGACCCGGCTTCACCGTCGTCACCGGCGAGACCGGTGCGGGCAAGACCATGATCGTCACGGCGCTCGGGCTGCTGCTCGGTGCCCGGGCGGATGCCGGCTCCGTGCGCCGCGGCGCCTCCAGCGCGGTGGTCGAGGGGCGTTGGCACGTCCCGGACCACGCCGCCGTCGCGGAGCGTGTCGAGGACGCGGGCGGGACCGTCGAGGACGGCGAGCTCATCCTGACCCGCACGGTCTCGGCGGAGGGCCGCAGCCGTGCGACGGTCGGTGGCCGCAGTGCCCCGGTCGCGGTGCTCGGCGAGCTCGCCGACCAGCTGGTGACCGTGCACGGGCAGTCGGACCAGATCCGCCTGACGTCGGCCTCGGCGCAGCGCGCCGCCCTCGACGGCTTCGGCGGCAGGGCCGTGCAGCGGGCACTCGGTGCCTACGTCGCCGCCTACGACACCTGGCAGGCGCACGCCGGCGAGCTGGAGACGCTCGTGCGGGACCGCGACGACCGCGTCGCCGAGGCCGAACGCATCCGCGCCGCGTCGGACGAGATCGAGTCGGTCGACCCGCAGCCCGGCGAGGACGTCGAGCTCGCCGAACGCGCCGAACGCCTCGGCAACCTCGAGGAGCTCCGCCTGGCCGCCGGCACCGCCCACGAGGCACTGTCCAGCGAGTCCCTCGACGGGGTCGCCGACGTCGTCGGACTGGTCGAGGCGGCACGCCGGGCCGTCGAGCGCGTCGCCGGGTCCGACCCGGCCCTCCAGCCCGTGCTCGAGCAGCTGACCGAACTCGGGATCCAGGCCTCGGACGCATCCGCCGGCCTGTCCAGCTACCTCGGCTCGTTGGAGCCGGACGCCGGGCACGACCTCGAGCTCGTCAACGAACGCCGGGCACTCCTGGCGAACCTGACGCGCAAGTACGGCGAGACGGTCGACGACGTGATCGCGTACGGCCAGCGGGCGAGCGACCGGTTGCTGGAGCTGGACGGTGACGACGACCGCATCGTCGCGCTGCAGCAGAGCGTCGAGCAGGACGAGCAGGCCCTCGCGCAGACGGCCGCGGCGCTGACCGCGGCCCGCACGAAGGCCGCGGGCGACCTCGCGAAGCGGGTCACCGCGGAACTCCGGACGCTGGCGATGGCCGGCGCGACCCTGGTGGTCGAGGTCACCGACGGCGGCGAGTACCGCCGGCACGGGCGCGACCAGGTCGCGATCCTGCTCCAGCCGCACTCCGGCACCGACCCCCGCCCGATCGGCAAGGGCGCGTCCGGCGGTGAGCTCTCGCGCGTGATGCTCGCGATCGAGGTCGTCATGGCCGGCAGCACGACCGTCCCGACCTTCGTGTTCGACGAGGTGGACGCCGGCGTCGGCGGAGCCGCGGCGATCGAGATCGGTCGGCGGCTCGCGAAGCTCGCCGAGCGGACACAGGTCATCGTCGTCACGCACCTCGCCCAGGTCGCCGCGTTCGCGAACAACCACCTCAACGTCGTCAAGGACGCCAGCGGCGCCGTGACCTCGTCGAGCGTGCGCCGGCTCGAGGGCGAGGACCGGCTCCAGGAGATGGCCCGCCTGCTCTCCGGCCTGGGCGACAGCGCGAGCGGCATCGAGCACGCGCGCGAACTCCTCGACGTCGCCGGCCAGCGCGCCTAGGCAACGTTCCGGCCTGGAGGCACGCCCCGCCCCGTCCCTCCGCCCTCGTCCGCGACACGCAACGAAGGCGGCTCCGCGCAGCGGTACAGCGCTGCGCACAGTCGCCGACGTTGCGTCCTGCGGGGACGGCGGGGGTGACCGGTCGGCGGGCGCAACGCCCGCGGCGAACGCGGGTCGCGCCTCCCGGCAGTTCTGACGTACGATGGAACCCCGTGGCGGACACTCTCAGCGGCGGAACCAATTCTTCGACCTCGACCCCGAAGGTCACGAAGCAGATCTTCGTGACCGGCGGGGTCGTCTCGTCCCTCGGCAAGGGCCTGACGGCGGCCAGCCTCGGCAACCTGCTCACGGCGCGCGGCCTCAAGGTCGTCATGCAGAAGCTGGACCCGTACCTCAACGTGGACCCGGGCACGATGAACCCGTTCCAGCACGGCGAGGTCTTCGTGACCGACGACGGTGCCGAGACGGACCTCGACATCGGGCACTACGAGCGCTTCCTCGACATCAACCTGTCGCAGGCCGCGAACGTCACGACCGGTCAGGTGTACTCCAGCGTGATCGCCAAGGAGCGTCGCGGCGAGTACCTCGGCGACACCGTCCAGGTCATCCCGCACATCACCGACGAGATCAAGCGTCGGATGCGCGAGCAGGCCGAGAACGACCCGCAGCCCGACGTCATCATCACCGAGGTCGGCGGCACGGTCGGTGACATCGAGTCCCAGCCGTTCATCGAGTCCGCCCGCCAGGTCCGCCACGAGCTCGGCCGCAACAACGTGTTCTTCGTGCACGTGTCGCTCGTGCCGTTCATGAGCGCCTCGGGCGAGCAGAAGACCAAGCCGACGCAGCACTCCGTCGCCGCGCTCCGCTCGATCGGCATCCAGCCGGACGCCCTCGTGCTCCGCTCGGACCGCCCGGTGTCGGAGTCGAACAAGCGCAAGATCGCCCTCATGTGCGACGTGGACGAGGACGCCGTGGTGAACGCCGTCGACGTCCCCTCGATCTACGACCTGCCGACGCTGCTGCACGACCAGGGTCTCGACCAGGTCATCATCGACGCGCTGAAGCTCGACGCGCACGACGTCGACTGGTCCGCGTGGAACCCGGTCCTCGACGCGGTGCACGAGCCGAAGAAGCACGTCACGATCGCGCTGGTCGGCAAGTACATCGACCTGCCGGACGCCTACCTGTCGGTCACCGAGGCCCTGCGCGCCGGTGGCTTCGCCCACAACGCCAAGGTCACGCTGAAGTGGGTCGTGTCCGACGACTGCACGACGCCCGAGGGCGCCGCGAAGCAGCTCGGTGACGTCGACGGCATCTGCGTCCCCGGCGGCTTCGGAGTCCGCGGCATCGAGGGCAAGCTCGGCGCGCTCAGGTTCGCGCGTGAGCAGGGCATCCCGACGCTCGGCCTGTGCCTCGGCCTGCAGTGCATGGTCATCGAGTACGCCCGCCACGAGGCCGGCCTGACCGACGCGTCGAGCACCGAGTTCGACCCGGAGACCTCGACGCCGGTCATCGCGACCATGGCGGAGCAGGTCGACATCATCGCCGGTGGCGACATGGGCGGCACGATGCGCCTCGGCCTGTACCCGGCGCACTTCACCGACGGGTCGCTCGCGGCCGAGCTCTACGGTGCGTCCGAGGCCTCGGAGCGCCACCGTCACCGCTACGAGGTGAACAACACCTACCGTCAGCAGATCGCGGACGCCGGCCTGGTGTTCTCGGGCACCTCGCCCGACGGCACCCTGGTCGAGTACGTCGAGCTGCCGCGCGACGTGCACCCGTTCTACATCGCCACGCAGGCACACCCGGAGCTGCGCTCGCGTCCGACGAACGCGCACCCGCTGTTCGCCGGGCTGGTGGACGCGGCGATCGCGCGCCACGAGGCGTCCAGCCTGTTCGACCCGGCCGAGGAGTCGGCGGAGGTCGTCGCGTAACGCGCGCTGTCGCTCAACGCGCGTTGTCGCTGACGGGAGGCGCGGTGCCAGCTGGCACCGCGCCTCCCGTCCGTCCCGGGGAGGGCTGACGGAGCCGCGTGCCAGGATGGGCTGGTGACTGCCGCTGACGCACCGATCGCCGACGAACACGCCTCGTACGAGGTCACCGACTCCACCGTCGTGTACGAGGGTGCCGTCTGGGACGTCCGCCGTGACCACGTCGACTACGACGGGCACGACATGGTCCGCGAGTACATCGACCACACGGGCGCCGTCGCCGTCTTCGCGGAGGACGACGAGGGCCGCGTGCTCGTCATCCAGCAGTACCGCCACCCCGTGCAGCTGCGCGACTGGGAGCTGCCGGCCGGGCTCCTCGACCACGAGGGCGAGGACCACCTCACCGCCGCGCAGCGGGAGCTCGGGGAAGAGGCCGACCTCGAGGCGGACCACTGGGAGCCCCTCGTCCGGTACAACACCTCGTCGGGCGGCAGCGACGAGTTCATCCAGGTCTACCGGGCCCGTGGGGTCCGTGCGACGGCGTCCGCGTTCGAGCGTGAGGCCGAGGAGGCGGACATCGTGACCCGATGGGTGCCGCGGGCGGAGCTCGTCGAGGGGATCCTCGCGGGCCGCCTGCAGAACTCGGCGCTCGTCGTCGCGACCCTCGCGGTCGATGCGATCGAGCGGGGCGCGGTCGAGCGCGGCGCGGTCGAGCGGGGCGCGGTCGAGCGGGGCGCGACGGCGTGACGGCCGACAGCGGGCTCGGTGCCCTGCTGCGGGACGGGCTCTGGACGCACGAGCCCGCCGCCGTCGAACCCGTCGTCGACCGCGCCGCCCTGCTCGTGACCGCGGAGGAGGGCAGCGATGCCTGGCGGACGACCTCGTACGGGTTCGTCCACGACTCGGAGCACGCGCTCCTCCGACCCACCGACGGCGCGTTCGCCGTCGAGGTCTCCTTCGTCCTCGACTTCGCGGAGCAGTTCGACCAGGCCGGGGTGTTCCTGCGGGTCGACGAGCAGGAGTGGGTGAAGGCGGGCGTGGAGTTCTCCGACGGGCTGCCGCAGGTCGGGGCCGTCGTGACGCACGGGACGTCCGACTGGTCCGTCGCGCCCGTGCCGTCCTGGACCGGGCGGGTCGTGACGGTGCGCGCGAGCCGCTCCGGTGACGCCGTGACGATCCGGGCCTGGGCCGACGGCGAGGAGCCCCGGCTGGTGCGGGTCGCGCACCTCGACCCGGACGCCGTCGTGTCGGCCGGCCTGTTCTGCGCCGCACCCACCCGGGCCGGGCTCACGGTGACCTTCACCGCCTGCCGCTTCGGCGAGCCGGACGCCGGGCTGCACTGACGACCTCCGCAGGGCGGTCCCGCACTAGTTTTGTCGGGTGATCCCCCTCGACCGTGCCACCGACACCTACCTGCGGCACGTCGCCGTCGAGCGGGGACTGTCGCAGCACACGGTGGCGGCCTACCGGCGGGACCTGGCGGTGTTCACGGAGTGGCTCGCCTCGACGCCGGCGGTCGACTCCGCGGGCGCGGACCGGGCCGGGGGAGCGGAGGCGCTGACGGACGTCGCACGCCTCGCCCGCGCGGACGTCGCCGGGTTCGTCACGCACCTGACCTCGCGACCGGAGCAACCGCTCGCGCCCCGGTCGGTCGCCCGGATGCTCAGCTCGGTGCGGTCCTTCACCGCGTTCGCGGCCGCCGAGGGCTGGCTGCCGCTCGACCCCGCCACGGCCGTCCGGCCACCGAAGGCGCCGTCACGGCTGCCCAAGGCGATCTCGGTGCACGACATGGAGCGACTGCTCGGCGCCGCGGGCTCGGCGGACGACGACCCCGTGCAGCTGCGGGACCGGGCGCTCCTCGAGCTGCTCTACGCCACGGGCGCGCGCATCTCCGAGGCGGTCGGGTTGTCGGTGGACGACGTCGCGACGCTGTCCGACCCCGAGGACGACGAGGGCGACGGGCTCGCGGTCGTGAAGGTCACCGGCAAGGGGAACAAGCAGCGCATCGTGCCGCTCGGCAGCTTCGCGCGGGCCGCGGTCGACGCGTACCTCGTCCGGGCCCGGCCGGTGTTCGCGGCGCGTGGGCCGTCGACACCGGCGCTGTTCCTCGGCGCTCGGGGCGCACGGCTGTCGCGGCAGAGCGCCTGGCTCGTGATCCAGGCGGCGGCGGAGCGGGCCGGACTGGCGGCGCACGTGTCCCCGCACACGTTCCGGCACTCGTTCGCGACGCACCTGCTCGAGGGCGGCGCGGACGTGCGCGTCGTGCAGGAGCTGCTCGGGCACGCGAGCGTCGCGACGACGCAGATCTACACGCTCGTCACGGCCGACATGCTGCGCGACGTCTACCAGACGGCGCACCCGCGGGCGCGGCGGTAGCGCTGCGCCCGGGCGGGGCCGGGGCCGGCCGGGCGGGGCCGGAGGCGGGGTCGGGGTGACGTGCGGCGCGACGTGCTCGGGCACAACCGGAAGCACGTCGCGCCATGAAGAACCGTGGCGCGACGTGCTTCCCGTGGTGCGGCGCGCGGCGCGCCGAGCGCGCGAGCGCCGCGGGCGCGGCGGTAGCGCTGCGCCAGCGCGCTCAGAACAGGTGGAACTGCGCGGACGCAGCGACCACGCCCGTGGCGACCGCGACCACGAGGGCGCTCGCCGCGGCGCTCCGCCACAGCGCCCGCCAGCCGCCGGTCGCGCCGGGACGCACGATCGCGAGGACGCCCGTGACGACGGCCAGCGTGCTCGCGATGCCGACCGGGTTCCAGACGATCGACACGACCGCGAGCAGGACCGCCACGAGCGCCGCCGCCCCGACCCGCTGCACGGACCCGCCGGACGCCCAGGACCCGGTGCGCACCGCTGCGCCCTCGACGGAGAACGACGGCCCGACCGGTGCGACGACGACCGGTGCGACGGGCTCCTGCCGTGCCGGGAGCACCCGCGTCGCCCCGCCCCACGCGTGACCGTCCCACCACCGGAGGCGGTGGGCGTCCTGGGGGTCCGGGAACCAGCCGGCGGCCGGCAGCGTCACGGGGTGCTCCTCGCGGGTGCGGTGGATGGTGCACCTCGACGCTACGCAGCCGGGAGGCACGGCCACAGTCCCACAGCGGGTGTCGGCAACAAGGGGGACCGGTCGCACCTGCGCTACGGTCGTGCGGTGATCACCGCCGACGCCGAGACCCTGTCCGCCTTCTGGGCCGCCCGCCGCGACGAGGCACCGGAGCTGCCCGAGGCCGTGCCGGAGGCGTGGGCGTTCGGCGCGACGCCGGACCACGCCGACGGACTGCTCGACCTGGTGCTCCGCGGGATCAAGGACGGCACGGCGTCGTCGATGTGGGACTACGAGGCGACGGGCGACCCGCTGCCCGAGGTCGGCGAGCTCTCGGTGATCCTGGACGGTCGCGGCGAGCCCCGGGCCGTGATCGAGACGACGGACCTGCGGGTCGTCCCGTTCGACCAGGTCGGCGAGGAGCACGCCCGCGCCGAGGGCGAGGGGGACCGCACCCTCGCGCACTGGCGTGCGGTGCACGAGCGCTACTGGCGTGAGCACTCCGAGAACCCGCGCGGGTACGAACCGGACATGCCGGTGCTGTGCGAGCGCTTCCGCCTGCTCTGGCCGGAAGCGCCCGCGGGGGCGTGAGCCGGACGACCCGACCTACGCGGGGACGGTCGCGGCGTCGACCTCGTCCATGACGGCCTTCGTCGCTGCGAGCAGCCGGGCGTTGAAGTCCACGCCGAGCTGGTTCGGCACGGTGACGAGCACGGTGTCGGCAGCCCGGACCGCGGCGTCGGCGGCGAGTTCGGCGACGAGCTGCTCCGGCTCCCCGATGTAGGACCGACCGAAGCGGGCGAGCCCGCCGTCGAGGTGCCCGACCTGGTCCTGCCCCTCGACCTGTGCCCGCACGCCGAAGTAGTGCCGCGACTCGTCGTCGGTGATCGGGATGATGCTGCGCGACACCGAGACCCGGGGCGTCCGCTCCCAGCCCATCTCGCGCCACGTCGTCCGGAATCGCTCGATCTGCTCGGCCTGCAGCTGGTCGAACGGCACGCCGGTGTCCTCGGTGAGCAGGGTCGACGACATGAGGTTCATGCCCTGCTCGGCCGTCCACTCGGCGGTCGCGCGGGTCCCGGCACCCCACCAGATCCGGTCGGGCAGCGAGTCCGACAGCGGGGACACCGACAGCGACCCGGCCGACCCGGTCATCTGCGGGTTCGCGTGTGCCATCGGCTCGCCGGCGATCGCACGACGGAACACGTCGGTGTGGGAGCGCGCCATGTCGCCGCCGTTGGTGTCGTGCGCCTCGGGCACGTAGCCGAACTGCTGGTACCCGGCGAGGGCGGTCTCGGGTGACCCCCGCGAGACACCGAGCTGCAGTCGGCCTCCCGAGATGAGGTCGGTGGCCGCGGCTTCCTCGGCCATGTAGAGCGGGTTCTCGTAGCGCATGTCGATCACGCCGGTGCCGATCTCGATGCGGCTGGTCCGGGCGGCGATCGCCGAGAGCAGGGGGAACGGCGCCGCCTGCTGCGGAGCGAAGTGGTGCACGCGGAAGTACGCGCCGTCGACGCCCGCTTCCTCGGCCGCGACGGCGAGGTCGATCGCCTGCACGAGGGCCTCGCGGCCGCTGCGCACACGCGAGCCCGGCACGTCGCGCCAGTGCCCGAAGGACAGGAACCCGATCTTCGTCATGCCGATGCGAACGCATGCTGCTGCGGCCGCATTCCGACGCGACTACGGTCGTCGGCATGGACGACCCCCGCACCGCGCTCGCCGACGAACGGCGGCGCAACGAGCGGCTGCTCGCCGACGTCGAGCGCAGCATGCGGGACGTCAGCGACGCGCGCCTGGACGCCAACGCGGACGACGAGCACGACCCCGAGGGTGCGACCCTCGCCTGGGAGCGCGGGTCGCTCGGTGCGGTGCGCGACGACGCCCGGGAACGCATCCGCCTGGTCGACGCCGCGCTCGCGCGGCTCGACGCCGGCACCTACGGGCGGTGCGCCGTCGGCGGCGAACCGATCCCGGAGGCCCGTCTCGCCGCGGTCCCGTGGGCTGCGACGTGCGTCGCTCACGCGTGACGAGCCTCCAGGCCGACGGGGCCCGCTGACGGGGCTGCGGCCGGCGCGACACGGCCCCGACTGCGCGAGACGCCGCGGGGCGCGCAGAACGCCGTTGCATCCGACGCCGTCGCGACGAGACCGCGGCGTCTCGACGGAACGAGGGCTCCGGTGGGCCGAGGCCCGTGACGGCCGGGAGGCGCGGTGTCCGCCCGTCCCACTGCTCACGTGGCGTGGACCGGTTGCGCCGCCGTTTCCCAGCCGCGCGCCCTAGGTTGCCGCCATGGACGACACCCACGAGCGACCCGACGCGGTCGTGCGTGCCGACACCACGGCTCCCGAGACCGACGCCGACGACCGGCACCACCGCTTCCGGTGGTTCCGTCGGATGCGCGCCTGGATCCACGCGCGGCCGGGGTGGCACCTGTTCTACAAGGTGCTCGTCGGGATCGTCGGCGGACTCGTCGTGGTGATCGGGCTCATCCTCGTGCCGCTGCCCGGTCCGGGGTGGCTCGTGGTCTTCATCGGCCTGACGATCCTGGCGAGCGAGTTCCACTTCTTCCACCGCATCATCACGTGGCTGCGCGCGCAGCTCCACCGCTTCTGGGACTGGGCGAAGGCGCACGGACCGCAGTGGCTGCGGAGGGCGGCCGACCGCGGCAAGGCCGACGTCGACGCGGCGCACGCCGACGCACACCGCAGCACCGGGGTCCGCGCACAGCGACCGAACCGGGCGCGGGCCGGGCACTAGCCCTCGCGCAGCGCTACTCGGCGACGGTCCGGACGGAACCGGTCGCGGTGCGCTCGACGGCCTCGGCGGCGCGCTCCTCGACCCCGGCCGCGCTGCGTGACGCGAGCTGCAGCACGAGGGCGATCGCCGCGGCGAGGACGATGAAGGCGCCGTAGCCGGCGAGCACCGGCACGAAGCCGAACGCCGGTTCGACGAGTCCCGCGACGACGGCGGGTACGCCGAACGCCAGGTAGCTGACGATGTAGACCGACGACAGGAGTCCGGCGCGGTGCGTCGGCGCCGCGGTGGCGAGCAGCATCCGCAGGGGTGCCTGGAAGCCCGCGCCGAAGCCGACGCCCGCGATCGCGCTGCCGACGACGAGCCCGGGCAGCGAGTGCGCGAACACGAACGTCACGGTGACGACCGGGCCGACGATGAGCGCGACGAGCCCGAGGAACAGGCTCCGACGTGTGTCGAGGCGCTGGATGGCGAGACCGGTGAGTCCGCCGACGCCGGTGACGACGGCGATGAGAGCCCCGGCTGCGAAGTGGTCGTGGATGCCGAACACCGCGCCGAGGGCCGACGGCACGAGCGACAGGAACAGCCCGCCCAGTGCCCAGCTGGCGACGAGCGCCCCGGCGACGCCGCGGAAGAGCGCCCGCGACGCCCGCGGGACGGACACGGTCGGGCGGAGGGAGCGGAGTGCACCCGGTCGGCGCGTGACCCGCTCGGGCACGACGACCAGGGCGGCGACGAGCAGCAGCAGGAGCGCACCGAAGAGCACGTAGACGAGCTGCTCCGGTGCCGGGCCCCACTCCACGAGGGCGCCGCTCGACACCGCGCCGGTCGCCAGGGCGAAGGGTGGGACGGCACCGTTCAGCACGCCCGCGAGCGAGGGGAAGCGCTCGAGCGAGTTGTCGATGAGCGCTGCACCGAGGGCGCCGATGAGCAGCCCGACCGCGACGCCCTGCACGATCCGGTCGACCACGAGGGCCGTGAACCCGTCGGCGCCGGTGAACAGCACGAGCGACACGACGAGCAGCAGTCCGCCGGCGACGAGCACGGGCTTCCGGCCGACGTGGTCGGACAGCCGACCGGCGACGAGCATGGTGACGAGGAGTCCGGCGACGTAGATCGCGAACACCCCCGTGAGCATGAGCGGCGTGAGGTCCCACTCGGCGGCGTAGACGGGGTAGATCGGCGACGGGACCGAGGACGAGGCCATCGCCACGAAGAGCATGGCGGCGAGGATCCAGAACCCCGCGACTCCGCGTGCTGACTGCATGGTGGCACCTTCCGGCCGGATCGACTGCTGTACGACAGCATTCGTACAGCAGTGCACCAGTACGACGCAAGTCGTACTACTGCCAGCGCGGTGCTACCGTCGTCGCATGCCCGCCGCGCCCGTGGACTCCGTCGTCGCCCCAGAACGCCTGCCGCAGCCGACCGTCGCCGAGATGGACCTGCCCGTCGTGCTCGACGCACTGAGCGACCCGATCCGGCTGACGATCCTGCACCGCTACCTGGTCGACGCCGCCGGCGGCGTCCGCAGCTGCGGGTGGGTCGGGGTCGACCGACCGAAGTCGACGCTGACGCACCACTTCCGCGTCCTGCGCGAGGCCGGCCTGCTCGAGCAGCACCAGGAGGGACTGACGCGGTCGAGCCGGGTCCGGGTCGAGGACGTGCAGCAGCGCTTCCCCGGGCTCCTCGACCTGGTGGCCGCGTGGCAGGTCCCCGCGACCGTCATGCGCGAGGAGGTCCCCGCGTGACCGGCCGGCCCCGCGGTCCGATCGCCCACGAGCTCCCGACGATCACGACCGTCCCCGCGGTGACGACGGCGCTCGCCGCCGACCTCGACGCCGCGGGCTTCACCGTCGACCGCATCGACGCACTCTGGGGCACCGAGGCCGCCGCATCGCTGCACCGCGGTTCCCGGGTCGCCGCGCTGCGGGCGCTCGCCGCGCGGGACTCCACGCCGCTGACCACGCTCGCGACGCTGTTCGTGCTCGGCCTGCCGGTCGACCGGAGCGATGCCGAGCGGGCGTTCCCGACGGCCGGGCTCGACGCGGTGCTCGCGGCCGGTCTGCTCCGGATCGACGACGACACGGACGACGCCGGTGCTCCCGACGCCGACCACCTCCTGGTCCACCCGACCGTCGACCTGCGGCCCTACGCCTTCGTCGACGACCTCGGCGCCGGCAGCTGGTGGATCGTCTCCGACCTCGGGGAGCTCGCGCTCGGCACCGCACTGGGCGAGGAACACGTGCTCGGCATCGGCGGCGCGACCACCACGCTCTCCGGGCTCCAGGTCCCGGTGCCGGTCCGACGGGTTCTCGACCTCGGGACCGGGTGCGGGATCCAGGCCATGCACGCCCGTCGCTTCGCCGACGAGGTCGTCGCCACGGACATCTCCCGCCGTGCGCTCGACATCGCCCGGTTCAACGCGGCGCTCAACGGCATCGACGGCATCGAGTTCCGGCTCGGGTCGCTGTACGAGCCGGTCGCGGGCGAGCGGTTCGACCGGATCGTGTCGAACCCGCCGTTCGTCATCACCCCGCGTCGCGACGACGTGCCCTCCTACGAGTACCGCGACGGCGGCATGGTCGGCGACGCGCTCGTCGAGACCGTGCTCCGCGGGCTCGCCGACCACCTCGCACCCGGCGGGACCGCGCAGCTGCTCGGCAACTGGGAGTACCGCTGGGGCGTCGACGGGCTCGACCGGGTGCGCTCGTGGTTCGCGGACGCCGAGGACCTCGACCTGTGGGTCGTCGAGCGGGAGCGCGAGGACCCGCCCGCCTACGCCGAGACCTGGATCCGCGACGGCGGCACGAAGCCCGGCACGGACGGGTTCGACCGGCTCGTGGACGCCTGGCTCGACGACTTCGCGACCCGGCGGGTCACCGGGGTCGGTTTCGGGTACGTGGTCGTCCGGCGTGCGTCGGCGTCGGCAACGGAGATCGGTCGGCCGGGAGGTACGGCTCGCCTCCGCCGCACCGAGCGGGTCCCCGAGGCGCTCGGTTCCAACCCCGTGGGGCTCGGCGCGACGGTCGCACGGGTGCTCGACGCCACCGGGTGGCTCGAGGCGTACGACGACGAGGCGCTCGCCGCCGCACACCTGCGGGTCGCCGGTGACGTGACCGAGGAGCGGCACTACTGGCCCGGGAACGACGACCCGACCGTGATCACGCTCGTGCAGGGCGGTGGCTTCGGCCGTCGGGTGGACGCGGACACGGCGCTCGCCGCGTTCGTGGGTGCCTGCGACGGGGAGCTGTCGGTCGCGGCGATCGTCGGCGCCATCGCGCAGATCACCGGCGTCGACGAGGTCGCGCTCGCGGCAGACCTGCTGCCGCGCGTGCGCGACCTGGTGCTGGACGGCCTGCTGCTCGCGCCGACGTCCTGAGGCCGCCCCGCGCCTCCCTCCGGTCAGCGCGAGCGGTGGTTCCGCCAGGTGTGCTCGGGGGCGTAGCCGAGGAGCTCGCGGGCCTTCTCGCTCGAGAGCAGGGAGCTCGTGCCGTCGATGTCCGCACGGCGCTCGATGTCCGGCACGAAGCGCTCCACGAGCTCGATCGTCGGGGTGTCCATCACGGTGTCGGGGCTCGCGATGACGAACGCCTCGAACCCGGTGAGCTCGGCCTCGAGCGACCGCCGCACGGCCTGCGCCCCGTCGCGCGAGTCGATGTACGACCACAGGTTGAAGGTCTTCGCCTCGGGGGAGGCGTCCCACGGGAACGACGGGTAGTCGGTCTCGTCCATGACGTTCGAGAAGCGCAGCCCGATCATCTTGAGCTCCGGGTCCCAGCGGGTGAAGTGGCGGGCCATCTCCTCCTCGACCGCCTTGCCGAGCGAGTACGAGGACTGCGGGCGGACCGCGAACTCCTCGTCGACGGGCAGGTACGGCGGGTGGTGCTCGCCCATCGGGATGCCGAGCAGGGTCTCGCTCGACGCCCACACGACGTTCTTGATCCGGGCGACACGGGCGGCGTGGAAGACGTTGATCGACGCGGTCACGTTGTTCGTGATGAGAGCGACGTCGGGCACCTGTCCGGGGGCCGGTACGGCGGCGAGGTGCACCACGGCGTCGACGCGGTCGTAGCGGTCGTCGATGCCCGTGAGCGCCCCGAGCACCTGGCCGTAGTCGCTCAGGTCGATGCGGACGAAGGGCACCCGCTCCGGCTTGTCGGGGGAGGGCACCCGGTCGAGCAGGACCACGTCGTACCCGTGCTCGTCGAGGTCGCGGACGACCGCCCGTCCGAGCTTCCCGCTGCCTCCGGTCACCACAACACGCGTCATCGCGTCACTCCACATCGTCGTCGGACGGCCTGGTCGGCCGGACCCCATCCTGCCGTGCGCGCCCGAGCGGGGACCAGGCACTGGCGGTACCTGTCCGGGCGGCGCAGGCGGTGCAGGCGACGCAGGCGATGCGGCCGACGCGGCCCGGGGCCGGAGCGGTCGAGCGCGGCGGGAGCGCGGCGGGCCGGGGTGCCGGCGTCAGGCCGGGGCGGGCGTGACGGACTGCGCGACCGCGAGCCGTGCGACGAGCTCGACGTGGTCGGCCATGTCCCGCGACGGGTCGTACAGCCACTGGATCTGCATGCCGTCGGAGATCGCCAGGAGCACGCTCGCCAGCTGCTCGGTGTCCACGTCGGAGCGGAGCCGGCCGTCCTGCTGCATGGTGCGGAAGTCCCGGGCGAAGTCGCTCCGGCTGCGCTCGTAGCGCTCGCGGAAGTACTCGTGCGCGGGGTGCTCGTCGTCGGTCGCGGCGGCCGCCGACAGGTTGACGAACATCTGCACGAGGCCCGGGACCTCGGTGTTGTGCCGGACGATCGCCGCGAGGAACGCACCGGGGTCCTCGGCCGCGGTGCCCCAGTCGTGCGCCAGGTCGACCTCGTCGCGGCGACGGAGGATCTCCACCCAGAGGTCGTCCTTCGAGTCGAAGTAGTGCAGCAGCCCGGCCTGGGTGAGCCCGACCGCGTCGGCGATGTCCTTGATGCTCGTGCGCCGGAACCCCTGCTGCGCGACGAGGTCGAGCGCGACCGTGAGGATCTCCTCGCGCTTCGCGATCCCCTTCGCGTACGAACCCCGTCGTGCCATGGCGCGAGCGTACAGCGGGTTCGAGACCCAACAAACCTACTTCCGATAGGTTTTGGGTGCTACGCTGCCCGCAGCCGCCGACGATGGCGCGCGGAGGTCATGCCCCGTCGCCTGCGTCGCACAACGAAGGGACCGACCATCGTGACCACCGTGGACGACACCACCCGCGCCTCCCGGCCGACCGCCGCGTCGCCGCTGGACGAGCGCATCGCCGCGCTCGTCGGACAGCTGACGACCGCGGAGAAGGTCCAGCTGCTGACCGGGCGCGACTTCTGGACGACCTGGCCGGTCGAGAAGATCGGGCTGCGCCGCATCCTGATGTCCGACGGTCCGTCCGGCGTCCGCGGCGAGGTCTGGGACGAGCGCGACCCGTCGCTCAACCTGCCGTCCGCCACCGCCCTGTCGGCGAGCTGGGACCGCGCGATCGCGAAGCGCTACGGTGCCGCCGCGGCGGTCGAGGCCCGCCGGAAGGGCGTCGACGTCGTCCTCGGCCCGACGATCAACCTGCACCGCTCGCCCCTCGGTGGTCGCCACTTCGAGGCGTTCAGCGAGGACCCGCTGCTGACCGGCGACCTCGCCGCGTCCTACGTCGACGGCGTGCAGGAGAACGGCGTCGCCGCGACCCCGAAGCACTACATCGCGAACGACTACGAGACCGACCGGTTCACCGCGTCGACGGAGGTGTCGGACCGTGCGCTCCGTGAGCTGTACCTGCTCGCGT
The DNA here is from genome assembly GCF_028307415.1 of Curtobacterium uvaldense. NCBI lineage: Bacteria > Bacillati > Actinomycetota > Actinomycetes > Micrococcales > Microbacteriaceae > Curtobacterium > Curtobacterium uvaldense. The sequence goes on from NZ_JAQMHU010000043.1 coordinate 15,504, forward strand.
TCGAGAAGGCCGTGACCGAGGCGCACGCCTGGGCGGTCATGTCGTCCTACAACGCGATCAACGGCGTCACCGCGTCCGAGAACGACCTGCTCGAGACACCGCTCAACTCGGAGTGGGGCTTCGACGGCATCGTCGTGTCCGACTGGACCGGCGTCCGCTCGGTGGAGTCGGCGAAGGCGTCGCAGGACGTCGCGATGCCCGGGCCGAACCCCTGGTGGAGCGAGGGGCCCCTGCTGCAGGCGGTCGAGTCGGGCGAGGTCCCGATGGAGGCCGTCGACCGCAAGGTCCGCCGCATCCTGACCCTCGCCGCCCGCGTCGGCGCGCTCGAGGGCTTCGAGCCCGTGGCCGCGCAGCCGGTGCACGTCGAGGACGGCGTCGCGTTCGTGCGGACGGCCGAGGCCGAGGGCACCGTCCTCGTCCGCAACACCGGGATCCTGCCGCTCGATGCGTCCGCGGTGTCGCGGATCGCGCTCCTCGGGCACAACGCCGACCAGGCCCGCACGCAGGGCGGCGGTTCGGCGACGGTGGTGCCGGAGCACGTCGTCACGCCCATCGAGGGCATCCGAGCGGCCTTCCCCGGCGCGACGGTCGACCACGCCATCGGCGCCGTGGTGCAGGAGGGCATCGCGGAGTTCCCGCTGTCCAGCATCACGAACCCGGCCACGGGGGAGCCCGGCGCACGGGTGGCGTTCGTCAAGGGCGGCGAGGAGCTGTTCGTCGAGGACCGCCGTGCCACCGCGCTGTTCTGGTTCGGCGGCGACGCCCCGATCCGGGAGTCCGACCGACTCGACGTCACCACGACGTACACCGCCGAGACGACGGGGACCGTACGGATCGGCATCGGTGCCGCCGGTCGCTCCCGCATGTGGATCGACGGCGAGCTCCTGCTCGACGAGACCGTGCCGGTCGAGGGGGACCAGCTCGGTGCGGCGTTCCTCAACCCGCCCGCGCGCTCGGTGCCGGTGTCGGTCGAGGCCGGGCAGCAGCTCGCGATCCGGATCGAGCACGACATCGTGCAGGACGAGGCGCTGGGCGGTGTGCTCGCCTACCAGTTCGGTACCGAGCCGAGCGACGCCGACCCCGCCGCACTCGTCGAGGCCGCGGTCGCGACGGCCCGCGACGCCGACGTGGCGATCGTCGTCGTCGGGACGAACAGCAAGGTCGAGTCCGAGGGCTACGACCGCTCGTCGCTCGCGCTGCCGGGCCACCAGGACGAGCTGGTCCGTGCCGTCGCCGCCGTGAACCCGAACACGGTCGTCGTGGTGAACTCCGGTTCGCCGGTCGAGATGCCCTGGCGGAACGACGTCGCCGCGGTGCTCCTGACCTGGTTCGGCGGGCAGGAGTACGGCAACGCGCTCGCCGACGTCCTGACCGGTGCCGCGGAGCCCGGCGGGCGCCTGCCCACCACCTGGCCGGCGACCCTCGCCGACGTCCCGGTGCAGGACGTCACGCCGGTCGACGGCAAGGTCGCCTACGACGAGGGCGTGCACGTGGGCTACCGTGCCTGGCTGCGCGCCGGCACCGAACCCGCCTACCCCTTCGGCCACGGCCTGGGCTACACCACCTGGACGATCGACGGCGTGGCCGCGTCGCCGACCGTGACGGAGGGTGACGCCGCGATCGTCACCGCGACCGTGGCGAACACGGGCGACCGTGCCGGGAAGCACGTCGTGCAGGTCTACGCCTCGCGGACGGAGTCGTCGGTCGACCGTCCCGTTCGCTGGCTCGTCGGCTTCGCGCCCGTCCGGCTCGGGGCAGGGGAGTCCACCGAGGTGTCGATCGAGGTTCCGGCCCGGGCGTTCGCACACTGGGACGGCGCCTGGCGCTACGAGCCCGGGACGTTCGAGCTCCACGTCGGTGCCTCGGTCGCGGACCTGGCCGGTTCCGCGGCCCTCGAACTGGAGTGAGCCGATTTCCGCACGGTCGTGGATGCGTTCAGTAGCATGAATTCGCGCCAGTCGGCTGGTTACCGTCGGCGCGCGCACCACCGAGGGATCGTCGTGTGAGCGAAGCGGCCTCCTGATCCGGCCGTGGAACCCCGTCGATCCCGGTGCGTCCAGAATGCGTCCCCGCGTCCGCGCGGGGGCGCATTCGTCGTCCTGTGGGCAAAGGTACGAGAGCGTACCTTTCCGCTTCTGACCAGGGGTTGTCGTGCGCAACTGGCCATGTGCCCGTTCCCGGGGAAGTGATGATGACAAATCCTTCAGAAAGTGAAAGAGTGATGCCACCATCCCGTACGGATCAGGGACGAGATGGTCATCCGGCCCGGGGCTCGTCGGACCTCACCACCCCGACTCGAGCCCCGGCCGGGTGCCTGTCGTCAGCGGTCGTGCTCAGGGCAGCCGCGGGGCGATCTCCTCGGCGACGACCCGCAGGATGCGTTCGTGCGCCGCGGCGTCGCCGTTCGCCGGCAGGGTGATCACCAGCTCGTCGGTCGCCTGGACCGCGGGGTCGGCTGCCAGGGCGTCGACGATCTCGTCCACACCGCCCGACACGATCCTGCTGAACCGGAACGGCGGACCGCTCAGGGGGCGCCCCTCGTCGTCCATCCCGCTCGCGTACCCGGTGAGGAACTCCTCGTGCACCCGGCGGTCGTGGTCGTCGAGCAGCGGGACGACGATCCGACCGACCGCCACCTTCGGCGTGCGGCCGGGGTGCTCGCCGGCGGCCTGCAGCTCGGCGAAGCGGTCGCGGTACGCGGTGAGCTGGTCCGCCTGTGCCTGGGCGAACGGGGCGCCCGTGTCCTCGGTGTTGAGCGTCGAGCAGTGCAGCAGCAGGCCCTTCTCGGCCGTGCGGACCGCGGTGCCCGTGCTGCCGCCGCCCCACCAGACGCGGTCGCGCAGGCCGGGCGACAGCGGCTGGAGGGTCAGGTCGGCACCGGCGGGGATGCTCTCGTAGCCCTTCCCTGCAGTGCCGAGCGGCTCGCCCTGCAGGACCTCGAGCAGCCGCGCCGCACGCACCTCGGCCTCGTCGCGGAAGCTGCGCTCCGACCCGCCGAACACCGGGTCGAGGATCGGGCCGTACCCGGCGATCCCGGTGCTGATGCCGAGCTGCACCCGGCCGTCGCTGAGCAGGTCGACGGTGCTGGCGTCCTCGGCGAGACGGATCGGATCCTCGTACCGCATGCCGAGGACGGCGGTGCCGAAACCGATGGTGCTCGTGCGCTGGGCGGCCGCCGCGAAGAACGTCATCGGGCTGGTCAGGAAGGGCTCGAAGTGGCGGCCCCGGACCCAGCCGGTGCCGTACCCGAGCGACTCGGCCGTCTCGAACAAGCGGAGACCGTCCTCCAGGGCGGCAGCAGCACCGGCGGTGCCGCCGTGGTTGGGGACGAAGGAGAGGAAGCCGAGTTCGCGCACGGTCTGAGTCTATGCGCGCGCATCGATTCCCGACAGGGCGCCGGACGGGAGGCGCGGCTCGTCTCCGGCCTGCGACCTGCGGTCGGTGCGTGCGGACGCCGGGTGCGTGACGGAGCGGCCCCGTGCCTCCCGTCCGCCGCCGGCTCGTCTGCCGGTCACCGCCCACCTGGGAGGATGGGCGCATGACCGACGTCACCACCACCCCGCCGCTCCTCGCCGCCCTGCCGGCGGCGGGGGGGGGGGGGGGGGGGGGGGGGGGGGGGGGGGGGGGGGGGGGGGGGGGGGGGGGGGGGGGGGGGGGGGGGGGGG
>NZ_JAQMHU010000044.1:0-17780 GCF_028307415.1 Curtobacterium uvaldense
GCTGGCCTGCTGAACAAGACCTTCAGCACCGACGCCGTCAAGCGCGGCATGCTCGTCGGCACCGCCACGATCACCGCGCAGATCAAGTAACGCCCCGCGGCACAACCGCCGCACCGGCACCACCACGAGAAGGCGCCGCTCCCGACCACGGGAGCGGCGCCTTCCGCACGTCCGGGTGAACGATCCGGCCGGCTGTCTCGTCGTCAGGGCATGGGACTCCGCACACGTACGAAGGTCGTCATCGGCATCGCCACCGGTGTCGTCGTCATCGGCGCCGCAGCCGTCATCGCCGGCCCGGTCATCTACGCGAACACCGTCAACGGCCAGGCCGCCGCCGCCCCCTCGCTGAGCGCCGCTCCGTCCGGCTCCGGTGCGACGCTCGATGCCCAGCAGGCCGACGGCACCTGGACGAGCACGAGCAGTTCGTACGCCGGGTACCGCGTGCACGAGGTCCTGCAGGGGAATGATGTGGACGTGGTCGGTCGGACGAAGGACGTGGAGGGCACCGCGACGGTCGAGGGCGGCTCGCTCACGAAGGCGACCGTCACGGTGCAGGTCGCGACGATCTCCACACCCGAGGCCGCGCGCGACGAGTACTTCCGGAGCAAGGCCCTGCAGACCGACCGGTACCCGACGGCGACGTTCGCGCTCACCGAGCCCGTCGACGTCTCGAAGGCGCTCGACGGCAGCACCCAGGACGTCACGCTCACCGGCACGATGGACCTGCACGGCGTCGAGAAGCCGGTCACGGCCGATGCGCAGGTCGCCGTGACGAAGAACGGGGCCGTCCAGGTCGTCGGCTCGGTCCCGATCACCTTCGCCGACTACGGGGTCGAGGCCCCGTCGCTCGGCTTCGTCACCGTGGACGGGAAGGGCTCAGTCGAGTTCTCCCTCGACCTGGCGAAGTGACCGTGACGAGCCGTTCCGCCGACGAGCTGCTGGCGACGCTGTACCGCGAGCACGGCGACGCGCTCACCCGGTACGTCCGGCACCTGACGCGGGACGGCTCGACCGTCGAGGACGTCGTGCAGGAGACCATGGTCCGCGCCTGGCAGCGTCCGGCGGTGCTCGAGCGGGCGCCCGACAGCGCACGGGCCTGGCTGTTCACGGTCGCCCGGAACCTGGTCGTCGACGACGCCCGCTCCGCACGCAACCGGCGTGAGCAGGGCTCCGAGCACCCGGTCGACCGTGCCGAGGCCGACCGGACGGACGCGGTGCTCGACCGCATCGTCGTGGCGGACGCACTCGCGTCGCTCAGCCCGGACCACCGCCGCGTGGTTGTCGACGCCTACTGGCTCGGCCACACCGTGCCGGAGATCGCACGACGACACGACATCCCCGAGGGCACCGCGAAGTCGCGGTTGCACTACGGGCTCCGGGCCCTCCGGCTCGCACTGCAGGAACGAGGAGTGACCCGATGAGCGAGGACCGGTACGCGGAGTGGGACGCGGCGTACGTCCTCGGCTCGCTCACGCCCGACGAGCGGCTCGAGTACGAGCGGCACCTCGAGACGTGCGACCGCTGCACGGCGGCCGTCGCCGAGCTCGTCGGCCTGCCCGGTCTGCTCGCGAAGCTCCCGGCCGACCAGGCGGTCGAGATCGCGGCACCGGACGGGAGGCCCGACACGCGTCCCGAGAGCACCCTCGCCGCCGTCGCGCACCGCGTCCGACACCGTCGTCGCCGCCGTCGGGCATGGGTGGCCGTGACCGCGGGGCTGGCGGTCGTCGCCGCCGTGCTCGGCGGGCTCGCCGTCGGCACGGCCGGTGGGCGAGGTGCGACGGTGCAGGCCGGTGGCGCGCCCACGACGTCCGCACCGACGACCGCGGGCGACCGCTACACGATGACCGGGTCTCAGGGTCTCGACGTCGACCTGGCCGTGAGCGGCGAGCAGTGGGGCACGCGCTTCGACTGGGGGTGCTCGTACGGCGGCAGGGAGTGGTCGGCGGACGGCTCGGTGATGTACGACCTCGTGGTGGTCCGGAAGGACGGCTCCGTGCAGACCGTGGCCTCGTGGTCGGCAGCCGGGGCCGAGGCCCGCGGGCTGTCGGCGTCGACGGACGTCCCGCGCGACGACATCGCCGAGGTGCAGGTCCGACTGCGCGGCGAACGCGGGTCCCTGGTGAGCACCGACCTCGCTCGACACACGGGATGATGGCGGGGTGGACCGCGCCGCACCAGTGCTCGACGACGTCGTCCGCGCGGTCGCGCGGACGGGCTTCCGCGCCCACGGCCTGCACGTGCTGGTCGGCGACGACACCGCCGAGCACCACTGGTCCGCCGACGTCCGCCGTGACGTGCACTCCGTCGCGAAGGGCGTGGTCGTCCTGGCCGTCGGGACCGCCGCGGACGACGGGCTGCTCGCGCTCGACGAGTCCGTCGGCACGCTGCTGCCCGACGTCGTGCTCGGACCGGGTGTGCAGGACGTCACGCTCCGACACCTGCTGACCATGACGAGCGGCATCGACATGCCGTGGTCGCCGACGCAGACCACCGACTGGCCGGACCTGGCACGGGAGTTCCTGGGACGCCCGACCGTCGGACGGTCGTTCCGGTACGCGAACGCCAGCACCTACACGGCCGCGAGGGCCTTGGCCGCACGGGTCGGCGACGTCGGCGCGTACGCGCAGGACCGCATCTTCACCCCGCTCGGCATCGACGACGTCCGCTGGGACCGCTGCCCGCTCGGTCACGTCGTCGCGGGCGGCGGCCTGTGGCTCCGCACCGCCGAGGTCGCGCGCATCGGCCGGTTGCTGCGGGACCGCGGCGCGGCGGACGGGCGTCAGCTCGTGCCCGCGGCGGTCGTCGACGCGATGCACACCGACTGGGTCGCGGCGGGGTCGTCACCGTCGTACGACCGCTACGCCCTCGCGGGCTGGGGCGGCCCGGGACGGACCTGGCGACTGCACGGGGCGTACGGGCAGCTCGTGCTCCTGGACCCGGTCGCCGACGCCGTCGTCACCCTCACCGCGGACGACCACGAGCGTGCCGACGCGACGGCCGCGGCCGTCGCGGAGGTGCTCGCAGGGTCCAGCTGAGCCGGTCCCGCCGAGCGGGCTCTCCTCAGGCCTCCGGCTCGACCGGACCGAGTGCGTCGAGGACGCGGTGGGAGACGGACCGCAGGGTGTCCGCGTCCGCAGCCACGGGCCTCCAGAACAGCTCCTCGAGTGCCGCGGTGTGCGCGCGGATGCCGGCGAGCACCGCGCGCCGACCCTCGGTCGTCATCGTCACCCAGCTGCCGCGTCCGTCCGCCGGGCAGTCCGCGCGGGCGACGAGCCCGCGCCCGACCATCCGCGTGACCTGGTGGCTCACGCGCGACTTCTCCCACCCGATGCCCGCGGCGACGTCACGGACCCGCAACCGGTGGTCGGGAGCGCGGTGCAGGCCGATCAGGATCTCGAACTCGGGGATCGAGATGCCGGCACCCTGCTGGACGGCCTGGTCGAGCGCCCGGTCGAGCCGACGCCAGACGTCGTGGAACGCGTCCCAGGTCGCCCAGTCGTGCCCCTCGCCGCCCTGCTCCGCCATGACCGCCAGCGTAACCAGCGGGCGTGCCGCGGGATCGAGGATCATCCGTTCGGCTGACTCCGGGGCGGCACTCGGCGCGCTCAGAGGTCACGTCGGACGCCCGGAATACGATCACTCCATGCCGACCCCGCACCTCCGAGACTGCACCGACGACGCGGTCACGCGGGCACAGGGGTGGATCGAGGCCGCCCGCGGGCTGAAGCCGGAGCCCGCGGCCGCACGTCTGGCCGAGCTGCTCGCCGACCCCCGTGGCGCCGAGTTCGCCCGCGCGTTCGTCGACGTCGTGGTCCGGCCGGAGGACCCGAAGGTCGTCGCCCGGAACCTCGAGCGTGCGAGCCGGGCGGTACCGGACGACCTCGCCTGGTACCTCCGCGGCGCGGTGACGGTGGGCGGTGGCTTCGCGACCATGGCGCCGTGGGCGGTCGTCCCCTCCGCGCGGAAGGTGCTCCGGCGACTCGCAGGACACCTCGTCGTCGACGCCACGCCCGCCCGGACCCCCGCGGCACTCGCGAAGGTCGGCGGACCGGACACCCGACTCGACGTCGACCTGCTCGGCCCCGCCGTGCTCGGACCGGCCGGCCGCGACCGACGGCTCGCGGCACTCGACGACCTGCTGCACCAGGACGTCGCCGCCGTCACCGTCGACCTCGACGCTGTGCTGCCGCCGGTGTCCCCGTGGGACCTCGACGCCGCCGTCGCCGACGCGGTCCGGCACCTCACACCGCTCCTGCACACCGCGGCGAGCCGGCCGACACCGCCCGTGGTCACCCTGCAGTCCGGCCGCGCCCGAGGTGTCGAACGGGCCGTCGCGGTCCTGAGCGCGCTGCTCGAGCAGGACGGCACGCGGGAGCTCACCCTCGGGGTGACCCTGCCCGCCGAACTCCCCGAGTCGCTCGACCTGCTCGACCGCGTGACGACCGCAGCACGGGAGCGTCGGGCATCCGGCGGGGCACCCGTGCGCGTCCGCTTCACCAAGGGCACGCTCCTCGCCACCGAAGGGGTCGACGCCGTGCTCGAGAGCCGGCCGCTCGCCGTGACCGCGGACACCCGCACGACGGACACCGCGTTCCTGCGCCTGCTCGACACGGCGATCGACCCCGAGCGGACCGACGCCGTGCACGTCGGTGTCGCCACCGACGACCCGTTCGCCCTCGCGACCGCGCACGTGCTCGCCGAGCGCCGCGACGTGCTCGACGTCGTCGGACCCGAGCTGCTCCTCGGCACGACGCGGTACGCCGAGGTGCTGCGCACGGCGTTCGGTCACGTGGTCCTCGGTGTGCCACTGGTGCGGCCCGACGAGTTCGACGCTGCCGTCCCGTACCTCGCTCGTCGACTGCGCGAGGTCGCCGGCCACCGCCCGGTGGGCGGCTCGACCACGGCCGGGTCGACGGCGGCGGACACGACCGGCTCGACCGACGACACCGCTGCCGTCGAGCGTGCCACCGCCGAGCACGTCGACGCCGTGGCCGCGCTCCTCCGTCCCGCGCCGCCCACGCGCCGCACCCAGGACCGCCGACGGCCGCCGGGTGACCCGGTGCTGCGCTCGGCTGCCGAGAACACGCAGGACACCGACCCCTCCACGCCGGGCAACCGCGCGTGGGCCGCCGAGGTGCTCGCCCGGGTACCGGAGTCGCAGCGCGGCACCAGGACGATCCGTGCCGCCCGCATCACCGACCGCGGACGCCTCGAGCGTCTCGTCGCCCGCACCGCCCAGGCCGGTGTGAACTGGGGCCGCCAGGACCCGGAGGACCGTGCCGAGCTGTTCGACCTGATCGGCCACGCGCTCGAGACCCACCGCGGGGCCCTCGTCGAGACGATGATCGCCGAGCTCGGGCTCACCCTGACCGACGCCGACGGCGAGGTCAGCCGGGCCGTCGACGCCGCCACGCACGCCGCGGACCGCACGCGACACCTCGAGGACATCAACGGGGCGGTCCCGGTCCCGCCGCGCCTGACGGTCGTCGTGCCCTCGTGGAACGCCCCGCTCCTCGATGCCGCCGACGGTGTGCTCACCGCGCTCGCCGCGGGCAGCGGGGTCGTGCTCCAGCCCGCCACCGCCGCCCGACGCACCGGTGCCGTCTTCGCCGACGTGCTCTGGGACGCCGGGGTCCCGCACTCCCTGCTCCAGCTCGTCGACCTCGACGGCAGCGACCTCGCACGCGACCTCGTGGCGCACCCCGCCGTCGACCGCGTCGTCCTGACCGGCACCCCGGAGACCGCTCGGTCCTACCGCTGGTGGCGCGCGGACCTGCCCCTCGTGGCGGAGCTCACCGGGGTCGTCACCGCGGTCGTCACCCCCTCGGCCGACCTCGACCAGGCGGTGCGCGACGTCGTCGCCTCCGCCTTCGCCCGCTCCGGACAGGCGTCGTCGGCGGTGTCGCTGCTCGTGCTCGTCGGGTCCGTGGGGGAGAGCCCGCGCCTCCGCGAGCAGCTCGCCGATGCCGTCCGTGGCCTGCGCACCGCGTGGCCGACGGACGCGACCGCCCAGGTCGGGCCGCTCGTCGCTGAGCCGACCGGCGCCGTCCGGACCGCACTCACCGAGCTGCGCCCGGGGGAGTCCTGGCTCGTCGAACCGGTCGCGCTGGACGACACCGGCCGGCTCTGGTCGCCGGGTGTGCGCGAGGGCGTCCGCGCCACGGGCGACCTCGCGCGGACGGCCGTGCCGGCACCCGTCCTCGACGTCGTCCGCGTGGAGACCCTCGACGAGGCGATCGCCCTGCAGCACTCCGTCGACGGCGGCTCCGTCGCGGCGCTCCACACCCTCGACCCCGACGAGGTCGCGACCTGGTCCGACCGGACCCGGGCCGGCGTGCTCGTGGTCGACCGCCCGACCACCGGGGCCCGGCCGGGACGCCAGCCCGTCGGCGGGTGGCGCGGGACCGCGGTCGGTCCGACCGTGCACCGCGGCGGGCCGCTGGCCGTGATCGGGGCGGACCGGTGGGACCCGACCCGACGTCAGCCGCACCGGAACATCCAGCTGCAGGGACTCGGCAACCGCGTCACCGCCGTCATCGAGGCGGCGCGGGCCGGACTGTCCTTCGAGGAGTTCGACCGCGTCCGTGCCGGGGCCGAGAGCGATGCCGCTGCCCGGGCATCGTTGTACGGACGATCGCGGGACACGGCGGACCTGGTCGTCGAGCGGAACGTCATCCGGTTCCGCCCGCAGTCGGTCGTGGTCCGGCAGTCCTCGGGGGTCGGCGCCGGCGACCTCGTCCGCGTGCTCGTCGCCGCGACCGCAGCGCGCGCGCACGTGCTCCTCAGCACCGCCCGTCCGCTGCCCGCCGAGCTCCTGCCGCTGTTCTCGACGGCGCGCTCGCCCCTCGACGTGGTCGACCAGGTCGTCGAGGACGACGCCACGTTCCTGGGACGGGCTGCGGCGGGCACCCTGCTGCAGGACGGGTGGTCGGACGGCGCTGAGCCGGAGGTCGACCCGATCGACCTGGTGCTCGCGCAGGGAGCGGAGCCCCGACGGCACGCGGCCTTCGGCGGCCCCGGGTCACGCGTCCGGCTGCTCGGCGGTGACGCCCGTGCCCTCGAGGAGGCCCTGGGCGCCGGCACCGAGACGACCATCCACGACGACCCCGTGGTGGAGTCCGGCATCGTCGAGATGCTGCACTTCCTGCGGGAGCAGACGGTGTCCGTCACCGCGCACCGTCACGGTGACGTCTCCCGGGTCTTCAGCCGCCTCCGCCTCTGAGGTACCGGACCGGATGCGGGCGTAGCGTCCGGACCATGAACGCACGAGCGAACGACGACGAGGTCCAGACCGCCCCCGTGATGGACGGTGCCACCGAGGCCACCAACGAGGAGAAGCTCGCCGGCCTGGTCGAGCAGGTCGATCACGACCACGGACACGAGGGTGCTGGGGCCATGGCCGACCACCTGCGCGACCGGATGGACGAGACGGGTGTCGAGGAGGAGCAGCCGAACGACGAGGTCGAGTAGGCAGCGGCGGTCAGCGTCGGCCGGGGCGACCGTGTCCCGTGCCGACGAGGCCGACCTCGAGCACGGTGAGGACCACGGCGACGACGAGCTGTCGTGCCGCGAACCCCCGTGTCTGCCGGTCGAGGGCGATGAGCGGCACCATCGAGACGCCGTGCGTGGCGTCGACCGCGGCGCCGAGGACGTGCGCTTCCGGTGACGCTGCGCGGGTGAGCAGCGCGGCCTGCACGAGTTGCCGGGCGCCGAGCACCCGACCGAACACGGCCACCCGGCCCGTCGACCCACGCGAGGCGAGCAGGTGTGCGACGCCGATGCCGGCGCGGAGCCCCTCGACCCACCGAGCACGCTGCCGGCGGTCCCTGCGGGAGCGGCGGCTCATCGGCGCTTCCCCGCGGCCAGGGCGATCGCGCCCGCGACGCCGACGGCGGCTCCGACGATCCCGTTGCCAAGCCTGCGGTGCTCGACCCACCACGTCTGCGGCGACCAGGCGTGCGCGGAGTCGTCGAAGACCCCGTGCGCACCGTGGTCGCCCGGGACGGGCTCGTGCAGGTTCGTCGGCAGCGACTGTCCGTCCTTCTGCTCGGCCTGCTGTCCGCTGACCAGGGTCTTCGCGGCGTACCAGTCGGCGAAGCGTCCACTGATCCGGTTGCCCAGGATCGTGTAGACCGTCGATTCGCCCACCCACGTGCGGCGGCGCGGCCGCTCTGCAGTGACGGCGATTGCGCGGGCGCCGACCTCGGGCTGGTAGATCGGTGCGACGGGCTGCGGGTGGTGCGGCAGGAGCGACTTCACCCAGTTGAACTGCACCGTGTTGAGCGCCGGCATGTCGACGCGGCTCACGGCCACCCTGCTGCCCTGTTCCGTGAGCTCGGACACCACCGACTCGGTGAACCCGACGATGGCGTGCTTCGCGCTGCAGTAGGCGGCCTGCAGGGGGATGCCCCGGAAGCCCAGTGCGGAACCGACCTGGATGACGTGCCCACGGTCACGGGGGACCATCCGGGCCAGCGCCGCGCGGGTGCCGTTGACGAAGCCGAGGAAGTTGACGTCGACAGCGCGCTCGAAGTCGTCGGGGCCGGTGTCCGTGAAGCGCCCGAAGACCCCGACCATCACGCAGTTCACCCAGAGGTCGATCGGTCCGAGCTCCTGCTCGGTGCGCTCGGCGGCGGCCTCGACGGCCTGTCGGTCGGCCACGTCGGCGATCAGCGCGAGGCCTCGGCGTCCCGCGGCCTCGACCTCGGCGACCGCGGCGTCGACACCGTCGCGTCCACGGGCCAGGACGGCGACGTCCCACCCCCGGGCCGCGAGTTCGCGGACGGTCGCCCGTCCGAGTCCTGCCGAACCACCGGTCACCACTGCCACACGCGTCATGCTGTCCGTTGTACGCGGGCTCGTGTCCGCACCGGTCCAGCCGCTGTCCCCCGGCCGCCGGACGGCGTGGGGCAGGATGGCGCGGTGGAGACGGACGACCAGGAGCAGACCGAGGAGGCACCTCCCGGCTGGGTGTTGCGGACCCCGACCCGGTACCGGGAGGTCCTGGGGTCACCGGTCCTCGCACTCGTGCTGGCGGTCGTCGCCGTCCTGGTCGGGAGGACGTTCGGCGATGCACTCGCCCTCGTCACCGGGACCGTCGCCGGTGTGCTCGGGATCCCGATCGCGGCCACGATCGGGATCGTCGGTGGCTTCTCGCAGATCAGTCGGTACGCCCGATCCGTGCCACGTTTCGACCTCTCGGCCGTGGCCTGGGCGTTCCTCGGCGTGGTCCTGAGCTGCGCGGTCCTCGTCGTCCTGGGACTCGTGCTCCCCGAGGGCCCGGTGCTCCCCGCCTGGCGCGCGGCGGTCTGGGTCGGTGGCGGCATCGCGGCAGCCGTGTTCGCCGCGGTGCTCGCCCTCGTGCACGCACAGCGGGCAGGCCGAGCCCCGTCGCGGTGACGGGCGGCGGCAGCCGACCGTCCGCGGAGCCGACGTCGACCGGTTCCGTCAGTCGGACGACCGCCGCAGCGCCGTCGCCAGGTGCGACCGCACCGGCAGGACCGCCGATTCCTCCTCCGGCGCCTGCGGCAGCGCTCCCAGCGAGAACGACTCGACGACGTCCGGCCCGAACAGCACGCACACCGACGACCCGCCGAACTGGAAGTACCCGAGCTCGTCGCCCTTGCCGACGTGCGCACCGTCCGAGATCCCCTCGCCGATCACGCACGAGGAGACGTCGGACATCCCGATGAACACGACCGCGATCGTCCCGATCGCGGGGTCGTCGGCGTCGATGAGCACGATCGCGCGGGTGGCGACGTGTGCCAGGTAGCCCTGTGACAGCTGCGGCTCGGCGGCGTCGGTGCCCTGCGACGAGGCCTCGGAGTAGTAGGTCCCCGGTTCGACCCAGGCGCGCAGGACCGTCCCGGCGACCGGGCTGTGCCAGCGGTGGTACTCGAGCGCGCTGAGGAACGCCTGCCACACGGTGCCGTCGACGAACAGGTCGGCGGTCTCGTCGCCGGCGAGCAGCTCCTCGACCGAGTACGGCTCCGCCTTCGCCCAGAACGCGTCGAGCCGGTGGACGCGACTGGCGATCCGGTACGGGGTGGCTTCGCAGGGGCTCACCACGACCGCGTCGTCGTCGGGCGCGGCGACCGGGCGCTCGCCGTCCCGGAAGCGCCGCGTGAAGAAGTCGTTCCACGACCCGAAGCCCCAGTGCTCGGCGTCGGCATCGTGCTCGAACCGGTCCATGCCGACCGCCCGACGAGCGGCATCGCTGCACCACCCCGAGGGTGCGTCCACGAGCACCTCGAGGGACTTGTCGCTCGACAGGAAGTCGCACCACCCCTGCAGGATCGTCCGGAGCGCGTCGTTCACGCGCGGGTCCCGGTAGAAGGCGAAGCCCGCCGGGGTGGCCTTCGTCCAGTCGAGCACCCCGTCGAGCGGCGTCATCACCATCTGCTCGTCGCTGTACTCGGGCGCGGTCGTGATGACCTCGTCGACGAGCTCGAGCAGCTCCCCGAACGACTCGAGGTGCCGGTCCTGGTACTCGCGACCAGCGGGGACCTGCTCGATCATCTGGTGCGCGTGCATCCGCAGCACGGGGTCGCCCTCGACGAGGTCGCGGAGGGCCGAGACCGCCGGGTGCAGGGCCCGGTCGGGGTCGCGCTCCTGGTGGCGTTCGCGACGCCCGCGGAGCCAGGCCTCGAGCCCGCTCTGGTCCTGCGGGAGCCATCCCGCGCGGCGTCGGACGTCCTGCTGCTGCGCTCCACCGGTCACGTCCCCGACGGTACTCACGCACCGAGGGAGCGGTCGCAGTTCCGAGGATGACGGACCCCGCCGATCCGTGGATCGGCGGGGTCTCGTCAGGTCGCGACCCGGTCAGCGTTCGACGGTGACCTCGGTGGTCGTGAGGTGGTCCCACGCGCTGGTGTGCGGGTTCGTCTTGGCGAGGAAGGTCAGCTTGTACCGGCCCGGCGCCTGGTAGACCTTCGCGGCGAAGCGGCCGTCGCGGACACGGTACTCACCGGCTCGCTTCCCGTTGACGAGGACCAGCACGGTTTCACCGGGGGCCGTGCCCGTGTAGGTGACGAAGCCCTCCGAGTCGAGCTGCACCGCCCCCGACTGGTCGACCGCGAGCTCGGCGGGCGACTGCTCGCCACCGCCGGAGCCGCCAGCGTTGCCGTCACCGGGCGTCTCGCCGCCACCGTTGCCGTTGCCGGGCTGTTCGCCGCCGCCGGAGCCTGCGTCGATGACGTTGTAGTGGAGGAGTTCGTGGGCGACGGTCTCGCCGTGCTCGGTGGCGGAGAGCGCGATGAACGCGATCTGGGCGCCGGCGACCGCGGGGATGTCGACGGACCAGCGGCCGTCCTCGACCCGGGTGGTCGCGAGGACCTGTTCGCCGCTGCCGTAGACGGTGATCCAGCCGGCGGAGGCGCGACCGGAGAGGGTGACCTTGCCGTCCTTCGGGGTCAGATCGGCCTGCTGCTGCTGGTCGAGACGCAGCGATCCGGGATCGACCTGCCCGCCACCGTTGCCGTTGCCGGGCTGTTCGCCGGTCTCGCGGACGAGGTAGCTCAGTCGTTCGTTGGCGACGGGTGCGCCGTGTTCGGTGGCGGAGAGCGCGATGAACGCGATCTGGGCGCCGGCGACCGCGGGGATGTCGACGGACCAGCGGCTGTCCTCGACCTGGGTGGTCGCGAGGACCTGTTCGCCGCTGCCGTAGACGGTGATCCAGCCGGCGGAGGCGCGGCCGGAGAGGGTGATCTTGCCGTCCTTCGGGGTGAGCTCGGCGCCCTGCTGCTGGTCGAGACGCAGCGACCGGGGGTCGACCTGCTCGCCGCCGCCGTTGCCGTCGCCGGGCTGTTCGCCGCCGTTGCCGCCGCCGTTGCCGTCGCCGGGCTGCTCACCACCGCCGGAGCCGCCGCCGTTGCCGTCACCGGGCGTCTCGCCGCCGCCGCTCGACCCGCCGCCGAACGTGTAGTGGTCGTCGGACTCGAGCGACTCCTTCTCCCCGAGCACCTGCTTCGCCCGCACCTGGTTGTCACCCGCGCGGAACTCGACGGGGACCGTCGCGACACCGTCACCCGAGGCCGTGACGACCTCCGAGCGGCCGTTGGCCACGACCGTCACCTCGGCGCCCGGGAGCGCGTCGTACCGCATCTCGTGGACGAACTGGCCGTGTGCGACCGCACGGGCGATCTCCTCCAGGCGGCGCTCCGAGCTGAGGTCGAGCGGCGCGGACAGGGGGAGGCCGCGGAAGTCGAGGTCGACGACGCGGACGGCCGAGGACTGCCCGGTGTCCACCGCGTAGCGCGCGGTGTCCTGACCGGTGGGCTTCACCTGGAACACGACCTGCTTCCGAGGATCGCCGCTCTTCGCGGCGACGGGCTCACCCGACGGATCGAGGAGGCGCACGACCGTCGGTGCGTCGACGGTGACGCGCACCTCGACCCACTGCTGGTCGCCGACCCGCTGCGGGGTCTGCTGGACGTCGGTGATGGCGGATCGGGCCGTCGTCGCGGACGATGCCGCCGACCGAGCGTGCTGCTCGGGCGCGGCGAACGCGCCGGAGCTCGCAGCGCCGACGGCGATGCAGCTCGCGAGGACCACGGCGGATCCGACGGTGAGTGGGCGGAGGTTCATGCTGTTCCCTTTCGGAGACTCAACGGACTCCGAAAGGCTATGTATGTGGAATACGGGATGCTGTCATCATGCCGAGTGTGATGCTCAGCGTCCCCGCCCGAACCGCGTGGTCACCCCCGGCGAGTACAGCACCGAGTCCGGCTCCAGTCCGGACAGTCCGAAGGGCAGCCCCGCGGCCGCCACCAGGTCGTCCCGCAGCGACACGAGTGACGCCCGGTGCAGCGGCCACGACTCGTGCTCGTTCGGCCAGTAGCGCGTCGCGCCGACGCGGCGCACGTGCATGCCCCACCGTGCCGTCAGGAACGTCTCGAGGGGCGTCGGCTCGTCGACCGCGTCGCCCACCCGGACGTCGAAGGTCGACCGCAGGTGCGTCCCGTGCCGACGCATCGCGTAGCCCACCCGGCCGTCGGTCTTCCGGATCGCCGCGTGCGCCCACCAGTACGGCAGGCCCGTCGCGACCCGTGCGCCGATCGTCGGCAGGAGCTTCCCGGCGTCCAGCGACAGGAACGCGACGCCCCGACGGCCCTGGTCGTCGCACGTGTAGACGCGCACGTTGACCTCGACGAAGTCGCCGACGCTGCCGGCCCGTCCGAGCCCGCCGAGCGGCGGGAAGCGCGTGTCCGTGAAGCGGAACCCGATGAGGCCCACCCAGGTGGTCGCGCCGTCGTCCGTCCCGTCCGGCGCCATCGTGTCCGGGTGCGCTCCGGCGGGCAGCAGCGGTGCCACCGCCGACACGTCGACGCGCCAGTGCACGAAGACCACGTCGAGCCAGTCCTGCGAGATCCACGGCGTCCCGCGCAGGGGCGGTGCCTCCGGCGAGACGGCCGGGAGGCCCGGCTCGCCCCCGCCCCGCTGTCCGGCGGTCACGAGACGGTCCCGTCGGTCGCGCGGGCAGCGTCCGGCGCGTCGTCCCACCCCTGCTGCGGGGTGGCGCAGGTCCCGCGGAACACGTACTGCGACGGGCGCTTCCGCTCGTTCGACACCCAGTCGATGGCGGGACGTCGACGCTCCGGCGGCAGGTAGCCGATCCGGTAGACGGCCATCAGCTCGAGCTCCGGCGGCACCGCGAGGAGCCGCTCGACCTCGGCCCAGGCCTCCTCGACCTCCATCGGGAAGGACACGAACTGGATCCCGAGGCCGAGCTCGGTCGTCGCGAGCCAGACGTTCTCCATCGCCGCGCCCATGCTGAACACGGAGTAGAAGGCGTTGCGCGCCTCCTTCCGGTACTCGTCGCGGTCGAGCATCACCCCGAGCAGGAGCGGCGACCCGGCGACGAGCTTCCGGTTCTCCTCGCCGAGGGTCTGCGGTACCCGGAGCGTGTTCATGAGGAGCTGCCCGCGCTTGGTGAACACCTGCTTCGTGAAGGGCTTGAGCGGTCCCGGCAGCTTGTCGAACAGCATCCCGTCCCGACGTTCGTCCATCTCGGCCTGCGAGAACCGGAAGTACGGACGGTAGCGCGTGAAGAACGAACCCTCGGCCATCGTCTGCGTCATCGACCGGCCGCTGATGTCGGCGATGCGGTCGATGGTGTCGCGCTCCTCGACGATGACGAAGCGCCACGGTTGGCTGTTCAACTGCGAGGGTGCACGTCCTGCGAGCTCCATCAGCAGCCGCTGGTGCTCCTCGGACACCGGGTCGGGCAGGAACGCGCCGTTGGTCGTGCGCCGGCGTCGGATGGCCTCGAAGAGCTCCACTGCATCCCTCGTGTCTCGTCGTCGCGGTCAGCGCCGTGCGAGCAACGCCCCCAGGTAGGACGGTGCGGCGGCGACCGCGACTCTCCAGTGTGCTCCGGAGCGGGGGTTCGTGCGTGGAGCGAGGGCGAGGGGGACGAGCGCCGGCAGCAGGAACAGTGCGGAGCGGTCCCGTGTCCAGGCCGGGGTGGTCGCGGCGACCCCGGTCAGCGTCGCGGTCACGACGAAGAGGCCGTGGTGCACGACGCGGAGCTTCTCCGTGCGGATGACCCGGACCGCGACCGCGGTGCCCCAGAGGCAGTTCGCGACGTACGCGGCGGCGGCTGCGGCGACCAGGCGCCGGGCCGCCGGCGGACGCGTGGGAGTGGCGCCGCGCCTCCCGGCCGTCCTCCCGATTCCCACGACCGCGACCCTACGCGCGGGACGCTCGCAAGACGCAACGTGGGCGCTCCCTCGGACCGCTGTGCCGCTGCGCACCGTCGCCGACGTTGCGTTCCGCGGAGGAGACGGGGGCTACGCGGACTCGCGGGAGACGAGCTTCGACAGGACGATGGCGCTGCGGGTGTGGTCGACCTGCGGGGCCAGGCGCACCCGGTCGAGTGCGAGCTCGAGCGCCGGCAGGTCACGGGAGCGCATGTGCACGACGGCGTCGGCGCTGCCGGTGACGGTCCCGGCGTCCACGACCTCGGGCACGGTGTCGAGCAGCGTGCGGAGCTCGTCGGGGGAGACGGTGCCGCGGCAGTACAGCTCGACCCAGGCCTCGGTCCCGCGGTCCTCGACCGCGGGGTCGACCTTGATCGTGAAGCCCTGGATGACCCCGTCGGCGACCAGGCGGTCGACCCGACGCTTGACCGCCGACGCGGAGAGGCCGACCACCGACCCGATGTCGCCGTAGCCGGCTCGGGCGTTCTCCCGGAGCTGGTCCAGGATGCGGTGGTCGAGCGTGTCCATGTTCGTCGATCGTACGCGGGGTTCTTGCGAGCCAGGTGCGTCGGACGCAGGAATCGTGCGTCACCCGAACGGGTGCCATGCGCTCGTGGACGGGGTACTGCACCGATCGGACCGTTCGTGTCAGACTGCTGCTGGCGTCGACCTGGTCCGCTGCGATGAGTGAGCCTGCATCTCATCGGAGTGCTTCACCCGTGGTGGTTCCTGGCAGGCTCGGGCCCCGGTCCCAGGAGGACTGATGTCGAACACCGCAACCGAACCGCAGGCCGCACCGGCCCGTGTCGCCACGAAGCGCACGATCCTGATGTGCAAGCCGACGCACTACACGGTGAGCTACCGGATCAACCCGTGGATGCACCCCGAGGAGCCGACCGACACGTCGAAGGCCGTCGAGCAGTGGCAGTCGCTCGTCGACGTCTACGAGCAGCTCGGCTTCGACATCTCGTACATCGAGCCGATCGAGGGCCTGCCGGACATGGTCTACGCGGCCAACGGCGGCTTCGTGCTCGACGGCGTCGCGTACGGCGCGAAGTTCCAGTACCCCGAGCGCCAGCCCGAGGGACCCGCGTACATGGACTGGTTCCGCAGCGCCGGCCTCACCGTCGCCGAGCCCGAGGAGACCAACGAGGGCGAGGGTGACTTCCTGCTCATCGGCGACACGATCTTCGCCGGCACCGGCTTCCGCTCCGACAGCACCTCGCACGAGGAGCTCGCCCGCATCTACGGCCGCGAGGTCGTCACCCTCAAGCTCATCAACCCGAGCTTCTACCACCTCGACACCGCCATCGCCGTGCTCGACCCGGAGCCCGACGCGACCGGCCGTTCGAACATCGCCTACCTGGAGAGCGCCTTCGACGAGCCCTCGCTGGCGATCCTGCGCGAGCGCTTCCCCGACGCGGTCATCGCGACCGAGGAGGACGCCGCGATCCTCGGCCTCAACTCGTACTCCGACGGCTACAACGTCGTGATCGCATCGCGTGCGACGACCTTCGCCGAGCAGCTGCGTGAGAAGGGCTACAACCCGATCGGTGTCGACCTGTCCGAGCTGCTGCTCGGCGGCGGCGGCGTGAAGTGCTGCACGCTCGACCTGCACCCCGTCGGCACCGGCACCTCGGTCGCGCGGTAACCGTGAGCACCGCGACCGGAGCCGGCACCCACGCGGGTGCCGGCGCGTCCGGCGACGCCACCGTAGCCGGTGGTGCCACCGTCGCCGCGCTCGCCGTCGAGGACCGCTCCCTCGCCCACAACTACAGCCCGCTGCCGGTCGTCATCGCGTCCGGCCAGGGTGCGTGGGTGACCGACGTCGACGGCAAGCGCTACCTGGACGGACTCGCCGCGTACTCCGCGGTGAACTTCGGCCACGGCAACCCCCGGCTGCTCGACGCCGCCCGGGCCCAGCTCGACCGGGTGACCCTGACGAGCCGCGCGTTCGTGAACGACCGGCTCGGACCCTTCGCCGCCGCTCTGGCATCGCTGACCGACACCGAACTCGTGCTCCCGATGAACACCGGGGCCGAGGCCGTCGAGTCCGCGATCAAGGTGTCGCGCGCCTGGGGCTACCGCGTCAAGGGCGTGCCGGCCGGGCAGGCCACGATCATCGTCGCGTCCGGGAACTTCCACGGGCGCACCACCACGATCGTGTCGTTCTCGGACGACCCCTCGGCCCGCGAGGACTTCGGCCCGTACACGCCGGGCTTCCGCACCGTGCCGTACGGCGATGCAGCGGCCCTGCGGGAGGCGATGGACGAGACCGTCGTCGCCGTCCTGCTCGAGCCGATCCAGGGCGAGGGCGGCGTGGTCATCCCGCCCGAGTCCTACCTGCCCGAGGTCCGCGCGGTCTGCGACGAGTTCGGTGCGCTGTTCGTCGCCGACGAGATCCAGTCCGGGCTCGGGCGCACCGGGCACACCCTGGCCGTCTCGCGTGTCGGTGTCCGACCCGACCTGATCACGCTCGGCAAGGCCCTGGGCGGCGGCATCGTCCCGGTGTCGGCCGTCGTCGGCTCCCGCGAGGTGCTCGGCGTCCTGCGTCCGGGCGAGCACGGTTCGACGTTCGGCGGCAACCCGCTCGCGGCCGCCGTCGGGTCCGAGGTCGTCGCGATGCTCGGCGAGGGCACGTTCCAGCAGCGGGCGCTCGACGGCGAACCGCTGCTCCGTGGGCTGCTCGACGAGCTCGTCGGGCACGGGGTCGTCTCGCACCGGGTCGCCGGACTCTGGGCGGGGATCGACATCGACCCCGCGCTCGGCACCGGCAAGGAGATCGCGCACGACCTGGCCGACCGCGGCGTGCTCGTGAAGGACACGCACGGGTCGACGATCCGTTTCGCGCCGCCGCTCGTCGTCACCGACGACGAGGTGCGTCTGGCGATCGGGACCCTCGGCGAGGTGCTGGCCGCGCGATAGACGCGACCACCCGACGGACGGGAGGCGCGGTGCCAGCGGGTGCCGCGCCTCCCGTCCGTCGCGCTCGGCCGCGCCCGCGTCGCCCACCGCGCCCGCGTCGCCCACCGCGCCCGCGTCGCCCACCGCGCGCGTCAGCACCCGTCCGCACAACCGGAG
>NZ_JAQMHU010000045.1:0-16892 GCF_028307415.1 Curtobacterium uvaldense
CCCCCCCCCCCCCCCCCCCCCCCCCCCCCCCCCCCCCCCCCCCCCCCCCCCCCCCCCCCCCCCCCCCCCTCCCGTCCTCGTGTTCGTGCGTCCGGGGACTAGACCAGTGCGGTGAACGACGCGTCGCGCACGAGCAGCGTCGTCGCGTCGCCCTCGACGGCCTGGTCGTGGTCGCTCGACAGGCCGAGCGACCACGTGCCGCCGCCCGGCTTCTCGGGCAGCGTGAACTCGACGGTGGTGTCCGAGGCGTTCAGCAGCATCGCGACGGTGTCGTCGCCCTGCTGCAGCACCAGGATCACCGCGCGGTTGCCCGCATCGGCCCAGTCGCCGTCCTCGAAGCCCTGCGCGTCCGCACGGAGCACCTGCACCGTCGACTCCGAGTCACCGGGGGCCGTGCGGTACCAGAGCGGACGGAGCGCCTCGTGCTGCTTGCGGAACGCGATCGCCGCGGTCGTGAAGGCGAGCAGGTCCTGGTCGGCGGCCTCCCAGTCGAACCACGAGATCTCGTCGTCCTGGCAGTACGCGTTGTTGTTGCCGCCCTGCGAGCGGGCGATCTCGTCGCCACCGAGCATCATCGGGATGCCCGCGGAGAGCATGAGCGTGCCGAGGAAGTTCCGGCGCTGGCGGTCGCGGTAGTCGTTCACCGCGCCGTCGTCGGTCGGGCCCTCGATGCCGCCGTTGAAGGACGTGTTGTTGCTCTCGCCGTCGTTGTTGTCCTCGCCGTTGGCCTCGTTGTGCTTCTCGGCGTACATCGTCAGGTCGGCCAGCGTGAAGCCGTCGTGCGCGGTGACGAAGTTCACCGAGCAGAGCGGGGATCGACGGGAGCCCTCGTACACGTCGGGGGAACCGAGCGTGCGCTGCACGGCGTCGCCGAGCGTGCCCTCGTCGCCGCGCCAGAAGGCGCGGAGGTCGTCGCGGTACTTGCCGTTCCACTCCGACCAGTCGGCCGGGAACCCGCCCACCTGGTAGCCGGCGGTGTCCCACGGCTCGGCGATCATCTTCACCTCGCGGAGCACCGGGTCCTGGTGGATGATGTCGAGGAACGCGGAGTGCTTCTCGGCCTCGCCGTCCTGGCGGGTGAGCGTCGTGGCGAGGTCGAAGCGGAAGCCGTCGACGTGCATCTCCTCGACCCAGTAGCGGAGCGAGTCGGTGATGAGCCCGAGTGCGGACGGGTGCGACACGTTGAGCGAGTTCCCCGTGCCGGTCGTGTCGAAGTAGTTCGCCTCGTCACCCTCGACCAGGCGGTAGTACGACTGGTTGTCGATGCCTTTGAAGGACAGCGTCGGGCCCATGTGGTTGCCCTCGGCGGTGTGGTTGTAGACGACGTCCATGATGACCTCGAGCCCCGCGGCGTGCAGGGCCTTGACCATCTCCTTGAACTCGGTGACCTGCTGGCCGGCCGTGCCCGAGGACGAGTACTCGTCGTGCGGGGCGAAGAAGCCGATGCTGTTGTAGCCCCAGTAGTTGCGGAGGCCCTTGTCGGCCAGGGTCGAGTCCTGCACGAACTGGTGCGTCGGCAGCAGTTCGACGGCCGTGACGCCCAGGTCGGTCAGGTGCTTGATCGCCGCCGGGTGCGCCAGGCCCGCGTACGTGCCGCGGATCTCCTCGGGCACGTCCGGGTGCTGCTTCGTGAAGCCCTTGACGTGCACCTCGTAGACGACGGTGTCGCGGTACGGGGTGTGGAGCAGCGTGTCACCGTCCCAGTCGAACTCGCGGTCCGCGACGACGGACTTCGGCATGGCGCTCGCCGAGTCGGTCTCGTCGATCTGCTCGGGGTCCTCCATGTCGTGGCCGAACAGGGCCTGGCCCCACTCGTACGAGCCGTCGACGGCGGTCGCGTAGGGGTCGAGCAGGAGCTTCGCGGCGTTGTGGCGCAGGCCGTTCGCCGGGTCCCAGGCGCCGTGCACGCGGAAGCCGTAGCGGGTGCCGACGGTCACGTCCGGCACGACGTCGTGGAACGTGTAGCCGGTGCGGTTGCGGAGCTCGGTGCGGTGCTCGGTGCCGTCCTCGTCGAAGCGGCAGAACTCGACCCGCTCGGCGGTGCTGGAGAAGAGCGCGACGTTGGCGCCGCCGTCGACGAGCGTGACGCCGAGCGGGGTGCGGGAGGAAGTGGTCATAGTGCACTTCTAGCGGTCGGCGACTGTGTCCTCACGTCGCCCGCGTACCCCGTGACGGACGGAAGGCGCGGTGCCAGCTGGCACCGCGCCTCCCGTCCGTCACGTCGCGACGTCAGACCGTCGTGGTCGCCTCGTCGCGGTGCGGGAGCTTCCAGCCCGGACGCACGAAGTGGCAGGTGTACCCGGCGGGGTACTTCTCGAGGTAGTCCTGGTGCTCCTCCTCGGCCTCCCAGAAGTCGCCCGCGGGCTCGACCTCGGTGACGACCTTGCCCGGCCAGATGCCGGAGGCGTCGACGTCCGCGATGGTGTCGAGTGCGATCTGGCGCTGTTCGTCGTTGGTGAAGTAGATCGCCGAACGGTAGCTGCGACCCACGTCGTTGCCCTGCCGGTCCTTCGTGGACGGGTCGTGGATCTGGAAGAAGAACTCGAGCAGGTCGCGGTACGAGATCTGCGACGGGTCGAAGACGATCTCGACGGCCTCGGCGTGGTCGCCGTGGTTCCGGTACGTGGCGTTCGGGGTGTCGCCGCCGGAGTAGCCGACGCGCGTGCTGATGACACCGGGTCGGCGGCGGAGGAGCTGCTGCGCTCCCCAGAAACACCCGCCGGCGAGGATGGCGGTCTCGGTCGTGGTCATGCTGGCCTCCTGGGCGTCGTCGTTGCCGCTGGCTGCGGCATCACCGGGTGCAACCGGCGACCCCGGGCGCGTGTTCCCGGGTCGTGGTCCATGGTGCGCCTCAATCGTCGGCGCACGGACGGCCCACGTCCAGCCGAGCGGGTACCGCGTGCGCGTCAGGCCCCGGCGCCGCCGTCCACGGGGATGCTCGCACCGGTCACCATCGAGGCCCGGTCGCTGAGCAGCCAGGCCGCCACCTCGGCGACCTCCTCGGGTCGGGCCATCCTGCCGAGCGGCACCGAGGCGTCGATCTGCTCCGTGATCCCCGGGGTCGCCGCCTCCCACGCGGCGATCATGTCCGTCGCGGTGCCGCCCGGGGTGATGCCGTTGACCCGGATGCCCTCGGGCGCCCACGTCACGGCTGCGGTCTCGGTGATGCTGTTCAGGGCGCGCTTCATCGCCCCGTAGGCCGGCAGTGCCGGGTTGGCCCGGCGGCTGCCGATGCTCGACGTGTTCACGATCGCCCCGCCGCCGGAGCGGCGCATCAGGGCGGCCTCGGCGGTCATCGCGACCCAGTGGCCGCGGAAGTTGACCGCGAACTGGGTGTCGATGTCCTCGTCGCTCGTGGCGTCCAGCGGGCCGGGCTGCTGGATCGCGGCTCCGTTGTTGAAGGCGCCGTCGAGTCGCCCGTGCAGCTCGTCGACCCGGTCGACGGCGGCCCGGATGCTCGCCGGGTCGGCGAGGTCGAGCACGACGGCGTCCGCGGTGCCGCCGGCGTCGCGGATGCCGGAGACGACGGCGTCGAGTGACCCGGTGCTCCGCGCCGCGAGCACGACGGCGGCGCCCTCGTCGGCGAAGAGCCGGGCGGCGGCGGCACCGGTGCCGCGGCTGGCGCCGGAGACGAACACGACCTTGCCGGTGAGCAGGCCGTTCGGACGGGTGGTGGTGTGATCGTTCATGCCGTCAGCGTCCGTCCCGCGGTGGCCGCGCAGCCAGGTACACCCGGTACCAGGACGCGACGTGCCCGCGGGGGGAGGATCGGGACATGGACAAGCAGGAGCTGGCCGCGTTCCTCCGCGCACGGCGCGAGCGGTTGCGGCCGGAGGACGTCGGGCTCCCGTCGGGGACCCGCCGGCGCACACCCGGGCTGCGCCGCGAGGAGGTCGCCGTCCTCGCCCACATCTCCACCGAGTACTACGTCCGGCTCGAGCAGGCACGAGCCCCTCGGCCCTCCGCCGAGGTGCTGGCCGGCATCGCGGGGACGCTGCGCCTCACCGACGCCGAGTCCGACCACCTCCACCTGCTCGCCGGGACCGCCCGGACACGGACCGCGAGCATCCGGCGTCAGGTGCGGCCGAGCATCCTGGCGGTCGTCGACCGTCTGCCGCTGACCGCTGCGATCGTGCTCGCCGCCGACTTCGAGGTCCTCGCGTGGAACCCCCTGGCCGCCGCGCTCCTGGAGGACTTCGCCCTGCGGGACCGTCGGGGCCGCAACCTCGCCCGGCAGGCCTTCCCCGTCGGCGGGACGGGCGGGGCGTCCGAGCCGCCGTACGGCATCTCCGACGGCGCCGAGTTCCGGCACCAGGTGGTGATGCAGCTGCGGACGACGCTCGCGCAGCACCCGACGGACGTGGAGGTGGTCGCGCTCGTCGACGAGCTCCGGACGGGGAACGCGGAGTTCGCGCGGCTCTGGTCACGACACGACGTGCAGCCGGCTCCGGTGCTCACGAAGACCTTCCACCACCCGTCGGTCGGGCCGGTCACGGTCGACTGCGACAGCCTCGCGCTCGTCGACGGCGACCAGTTCCTCGTGCTCTACACCGCGGCGCCGGGATCCGCCGACGCCGATGCCCTCGCGCTCCTCGGGATGCTCGCCACGCAGAATGCCGAGCGCGGCTGAGCCACGACGGGCCGGCGGTGACGACGTCGGTGGACGCGGTGCGCACCCGTCGACCCCGCACGTGCGTGTCGTCCTGCGATCGCCTACCATTCGAACACACGTTCGAATCGGGAGGTCGGGATGATGTTGACGCACGAGGTCGCCACGGTGTGGTGGGAGCGCGGGGTGCCGGACCGGATGGTGTGGCGGGACCGACGCTGGCGGGTGAGCGACAGTCCGACGCGACTGACCGCGACGGCGGAGTTCCTGCCGTCGGCGATGACCCACGCGCCGGAGCGCACGGTGGGGTGGCGCTTCCAGGTCAGCGCCGAGGGGGACGCCGTCGTCGTCGACATCGTCCCCGAGGGCGACGGCTGGGTGGTCGCGCGGACCTGGCGCTGATCACGAGCGAGTTCGTCCACCCGGCCCGCCGGTGCTCAGCGGATGAGCGCGTGCGCCAGGCCGCGGACGAGCACCGCGCGTGCACGATCGGTCGACGTGCCGTCCGGGTCGCCCCACGCCGCGCGCCCGAGGCCGTCGACCAGGGCGAGCACCGCGTCCGCCGCCACCGCGGTCGGCTCGGCGAGCTCGACTCCGTGCCGCGCGGTCCAGCGGGTGATGCCGGCCGCCACCCCGTCGCGCCAGAGGGCTCGCTCGGCGGCGACGAGCGCGTCGTCACCGTCGAGGGCGGTGCCGCTGACGGCCTCGAGGAGGCGGAAGCGTTCGGGCTCCCGGCGCACCAGGTCCAGGTACGCGGCCACTCCGGCATCGATCGCGTCGGCGAGGTCGTGCCGCGCATCGGCAGCGGCGAGCACGCGGGGGAGGACGTCCCGTGCCTGGCGTTCGAGGAGCGCGACCACCAGGTTCCACCGCGCGCCGAAGACGTAGTGCACCACCCCGTGCGCCACGCCGGCACGCTCGGCGACCGCCCGCGTGGTGAGGCCGGTCACCCCGTGGTCGCGCACGACGAGGGCGGCCGCGTCGAGGAGCTCGTCACGCCGTTCCCCTCGGGGGTGGTACGACCGCGTCTGCTGGTCCTGCGTCATCACAGGAAGCGTACGGGGCGTCCGCAGGAGTGGTCGGCAAGCTGATCTGGCCAAACGGCCGAAAGTGGAGGAGTCCCCGTGTCGATCACCGTCCGTCCCGCATCCCCGTCCGAGGTGCCCGCCGCCGCGGCCGTGCTCGCCGAGGCCTTCGCTGCCGACCCCGTCCTCGGTGAGGTCCGACCGCCGCGTCCGGGCGAGGACCGGGTCGTCGTGCTCGGCGCCCTCTTCGCCGCGCTCGTCCGGGCCGTCCCCGAACGCGCCCGGGCGCTCGACGTCGCGGTCGACGAGGGCCGGCTGCTCGGCGCCGCGTTCTGGCAGGCGCCTCGGCCGCACGTCGGCGGCACGCTGGCGTTCGTCCGGCAGGTCCCGGCACTCCTCCGGGTCCTCGGGACCGGCGGTGCCCTCCGCGCGCTGCGGCACCTCCGACGGATGGACCGCGCCCGCCCCGATGCGCCGCACTGGTACCTAGCCGAGATCGGTGTCGCTGCCGCGGCCCGAGGTCAGGGGGTCGGCGGGCTCCTGCTCGACCACGCGCTGCGCCGGGTCGACGCCCTCGCGCAGCACGCGTACCTCGAGTCCTCGACGCCGCAGAACCGCCGGCTCTACCGTCGCCACGGCTTCGGGGACGGTGCGCCGATCACCGGCTTCCGGGCGGCCGCTCCGGTCTCGATGTGGCGACCGGCGGTCGGTTGAGCCGCGACCGACGGACGGACGGGAGGCGCGGTGCCAGCCGGTACCGCGCCTCCCGTCCGTCGGGTGGTGACGTCGGCCGTCAGGCGACCGCGATCTCGTTGGGGACGCCCGGCAGCTCGTCGCTCGACGCGACGACCTCCCCGGTGGTGAGGTCCACCGCGTGGATCTTCCGCTCGGTCGGGTCGGTCACGTACGCGACGTCACCCGCGACCTTCAGTGCGGGGTGGGCGTCCTGCCACTCGGTCGGACCCTCCCAGGCGTCGATGACGTCGAACGTGTCGATCGGCTCGCCCGTCTGCTCGTCGAAGGTGTGCAGGGCGCCGTCGGAGCCGAGGATCACGGCTTCGTCACCGGGACCACGCGCGATGTCGCGGAAGGTGAAGCCCACACCCTCGGGCATGTCGGCCACGCGGTACTCGCCCGACGCGGCGTCGATGAGTGCGACCTGGTCGAGCAGGTAGCCCTCGCTGTCCGGGTCGTCGTTGTAGTCACCGACGGCCACGGACGAGTCCTCGGTGGTGAACAGGTTGCCGGTGCGGCCGTACTCGGTCGGGGCGTCGATCTTCGTGAAGGCGCCGTCCTGGTACACGAGGGCGCCGTCGGTGCAGCCGAAGACCGCGACCTCGCCCTGCACCGCTCCCTCGCCGTGCACGTTCGGGCACTCCTCCGAGCGGGCGAGCTCCGTGCCGTCCTCGTCGAGGGCGCGGACGCCGGTGCGCTCCTCCTCGGTGCCGATCGTGCTGAGGAGCGTGCCGTCCTCGAGCACGATCGCGACGCCGTGGTGTGCTGCCTCGGACTCCGTGGTCTCCACCTCGGGCAGCGTGGCGCCGTCGAGGTCGTCGTGCTCGAACACCGTGACGTCACCGCTGCCGTCCGCGAAGAGCGCGGTCTTCTCGCCGTGCACGACCGCGTGGCCGCCGGTGTCGGCCGGGAAGACGGCGTCGGTCAGGGCCGGGTCTGCGGCGGTGTCGAGGACCCGGAAGCCCTCGGGCACGGTGACGAGCACGTGGCGGCCGTCCCCGGCGGGGTTCACGCGGGTGAAGCCGTCGATGCTGTCGTCGGCGACGACCCGCAGGTCCTGGTCGAGGGTGAGCAGGCCGCCGTCGTACGTGAGGACGATGCGGTCGCCCTCGGCGGATGCGGCCTCCGTGGTGCGGGTGCCCTCGGCCTCCGCGTCGGCGGGGCCCGTCGAGCAGCCGGTGAGGACGAGGGCTGCGGCGCCGAGCAGGGCTGCGGGCGCGAGCGTGGTGCGCAGAGTTGTCATGCCGTTCACTGTACTGATTCTCATTCTCAATTAGAAATCGACAGGCCGTCGACGATCGCCGCCGTGTTCGACCGCATCATCCCGAGGTAGGTCGAGGCGCCGCCGTCCTCGGTCAGCGACTCGGAGGCGAGCCGACGGATCTCCACGTGCACGTCCACCTCGTCCGCCAGCACCTCGGCCAGCCGTGCGGGCTGCGAGAGGTCGGCGAAGATCGTCGGGACGCCCGCCTCGTCGATCGCCGACGCGAGGTCGCGCAGGTCCGCCGCGCTCGGCGATGCCAGGCTGGTCCCGCTCGGGATGACGGCGCCGACGACCCGGAAGTCGTACCGGTCCGCCAGGTACCCGAACACGTGGTGGTTCGTCACGAGTGCCCGTCGGTCCTCCGGGATGCCCGCGAACGCGTCGGACATGTCCGTGTCGAGCGTGGCCAGCTCGTCGAGGTACGCGTCGGTCCGGCTCGGCTCGACGCCCGCGTCCCGCAGGGCGTCGTCGAGGGCCTCGACGACGTCGACCATGCGTGCGGGGTCGGTCCAGAGGTGCGGATCGGGGCCGCTGTCGTCCTCCGTCGTCCACTCGAGCGCGTCGACGTGCTCGCCGGCCGTGAACACCGGGACACCGTCGGAGGCGGCGGCCTCCACGTGGCGGGCGATGCCCTCCTCGAGCCCGAGCCCGTTCTCGACGACGAGGTCGGCGCTCCGGAGCCGGGCGGCCTCCTGCGCGGAGACCTCGAACGAGTGCGGGTCGGCGCCCGCCGGCATGAGGACCATCACCTCGGCCGCGTCCCCGACCACCTCGGTGACGACGTCGCCGAGGATGTTCGTCGTCACCGCGACGACCGGGCGGTCCGACCCGGCGGACGAGCACCCCGCCGTCGCCGCGACGAGTCCGGCGGCCACGGCCAGCGCGGCGGTGGCGCGGAACCGGCGGGTCACAGTCCGACCTCGGCGAACGTGACGGGCGCCGCGGCCAGGTCGATCGACCGCGCGAGGCGTGCACCGTCCGCGAAGTCGATCTCGTGCACCTGCTGCCCGGAGGCGTCGGCGACGTAGGCGCGCTGGGCGTCGAGCTGCAGGAGCGGCTGCTCGCCCGGGTCGAGCAGCGGTTCGGTGGTGGCGACCGCGCCCGTCGTCGCCGCGATCACCACGACTCGACCCTGGTCGTCCACGCCGACGACGTGCTCGTCCTCGTCGTCGACGGCCGTCACGGCGCGCAGGGGCCGTTCGGTCTCGACGAGTCGCCAGGTGCCCTCGCGGCTGTCGAGCAGCCACGCGCCCCGGTCGCCGGCGAGCCCGGCGACCGTCGGTCGACCCGCGCGGGCGGAGAACGCCGTCGGGCGTGCGGCCCCGTCGGGCAGCGCGACGGTGGTGGTCTCGCCGTCCTCGCCGAGGACGACCGCCCCGTCCGAGCAGCCGACCACGGCGCCGGCCCGGGTGACGATGCCGCCCGCGGGGTCGGTGCACGCGGCCTCGGCGCCGCTCGGCTCGCCGTCGGCGTCGAGCACCCGGACGCCGTCGTCGGTGCCCGCGACCAGCTGCTCGCCGAACGGCAGCAGGACGGTCGCGTCGATCCGCACCGTCTCCTCGACGTCACCCTGTCCGAGTGCGGCCCGGTCGAGGACGACGCCCTCGCCGCGCTCCGGCCAGGTGATGGTCGTCATCGTCTCCGACGAGTGCACCTCGACGGGCCCGCCGCCGTCGATCGAGCCCACCACGCGCGGTTCGGCCGCGTAGTAGTGCGTGTGGTCGCCGTGGTCGACGGTCCACGAACCGCCGTCGACGATCGTGGTGCGGTCCTCGGTGCTGCTGACGAGGAACCGCCCGTCGGTCGCGGAGTGCTCCGGTGCCTCGACGTCGTCGAGCGCCGTGGTCTCGCCGCTCAGCAGGTCGTGCACCGCCGTCTCGCCGGCGGCGGACACGGCCAGGAGGCGCACCTGCGGCTCCTGCGCCTCACTCGCGCCCTCGACGTAGCCGTGGGGCTTCGCCGTGCCGGTCGCGTCGTCGGCGGCCGGTCCGGTGGTGCCCGTGGTCGAGCAGGCGGTCAGGCCGAGCGCGAGTCCGGCGGCCACCGCTGCGGTGGTCATGCGTCGCGCCGCGACGCGGCGGGTCGTGGTGGTGGTGGTGGGGTTCGTCATGCTCCCTCTCGTGGTGCTGGTGCTGGTGCTGGTGCTGGTGTGGTCGTGGTCGTCCGCCGCCCCCGGTGCGGCAGCAGGGCGGCGAGGGCGCGGGAGACGGCGACGCCCGCGACGGCGACCGCCGCGATGCTCGCGCCGGCGGCGGTCCCCGCGTGCCAGGAGACGAGCAGGCCGGTGGTGACGGCGGCGCTGCCGATCACCGCGGCGAGGAGCATGGTCGACCCGACCTGCCGGGTCCAGGCCCGGGCCGCGGCGGCGGGCGCGAGCAGGAGCCCGACGACCAGGAGCGTCCCGACCGCGCGGTAGGACGCGACGACCGCGAGCGTGACGAGCCCGACGAGCACGACCTCGGCCAGTCGGGGGCGGAGGCCGAGCGTCGCCGCCTTCCGCACGTCGAAGGCGGCCGCGGTGAAGGGCCGGTGGAACGCCGCGGCGAGGACGAGTGCGACGGTGACCGCGACGGCGAGCCCGCCGAGGTCGGTCCGGGTCACGGCGAGGACGTCCCCGAACAGGATCGCGGTGACGTCGGTGGCGAAGGACCGGGACGAGGACACGATGATGACCCCGAGGGCGAGCATGCCGACGAACAGCAGCCCGATCGAGGTGTCGTACGACAGCCGGGCGCGACGACGGAGTGCGCCGACGCCGACCACCATCACACCCGCGCTCACGGCCGCTCCGAGCACGGCGGGGATCCCGGTGAGGGTGGCGACCGCGACGCCCGGGAGCATGCCGTGTGCGAGTGCCTCGCCGAGGAAGGCCATGCCCCGCACGAGCACCCACGTGCCGACGACCGCGCAGAGGACCGCCGCCAGGGTGCCGCCGACGAGGGCGCGCAGCATGAAGTCGACGGAGAACGGGTCGGTCAGCCAGGTCACGCTGGGAGACGCTACATGAAAACGACTATCGATACTGATAGCGTGCTCAGGTGCTCACCACCGCGGCTCCCCCTGCCCTCGAGGTCACGCACCTCGTCGTCCGACGCGGTGACCGGACGGTGCTCGACGGTCTCGACGCGACGTTCCCCGCCGGGGTCGTCACGGCGCTCACCGGACCCAACGGATCCGGGAAGTCGACGCTGCTCGACGCGCTCGCCGGAGTGGTGACGCCCGTCGGCGGGGCCGTGTCGGGCCTCCCGTCCGGCGGAGTGGCGTACGTGACCCAGGCGGTCCCGCCGTCCGCGCTCCCGCTGACCGTGCGGTCGACCGTCGCGATGGGGCGCTGGCGGGCACGGCCCTGGTGGCGACCGCTCGGACGGGCGGACCACGCGGTCGTCGACGCGCAGCTGGACCGGATGGGCATCACCGACCTCGCCGACCGGCCGCTCGACGAGCTGTCCGGCGGGCAGCGGCAGCGCACGCTCGTCGCCCTCGGTCTCGCGCAGCGCGCGCCGGTCCTGCTCGTCGACGAGCCGACGGCGGGCGTCGACGCCGGGTCGGCGGCCCTCGTGACGGCGGCGCTCGCCGCGGAGGCCGCCGCGGGTGTCGTCGTCGTCCACGCGGCGCACGACCCGGTCGCGATCGCCGCTGCGGACCGGGTCGTGGCCCTGGGCTGACGGCTCCGCCGGGACCGCCGTCAGGCCGACTGATCGAGGGCAGTCCGCGCTGCTGCCACCACCGCCGCGTCCGTGACGGTGTGGCCGGAACCGTCGTCGCCGCTGCCCATCGGGACGCCGTCGTGACCGCCCGCGACCGACCGCTTGGCGGAGAGGTGCACCGCGGCGACCCCGGTCGCGACCAGTGCTCCGATGTCCCGCGCGTGGACCCCGGCCCCCGCCATCACCTGCACGGGCCCGGCGGCGTCGACCATGCGCGCGATCGTCGTCGCTCCCGCCGGAGCGCTCGCGGCGCCGCCGGAGGTCAGCACCCGCGTGACGCCGAGGTCGGCGAGCCGCGCGACCGTCGCGACCGGGTCGGCGGCGTGGTCGACCGCGCGGTGCAGGGTGACCTCGGCGTGCGCGGAGACCGAGCGGGTGGCGGCCACGAAGCGGCGGAGGGCGTCCTCGTCGAGGGTCCGGTCCGGGCGCAGGGCACCGACCACCACCCCGGCCGCTCCCGAGCGCAGGACCGTGCGGACCTCCCGCTCCATGAGCGCGAGCTCGTCGTCGTCGTACGTGAAGCCCCCGGGGCGGCAGCGCACCAGGGCGTGCGCCGGGATCCCGGTCTCGTGCGTGGCCTCGACCAGGGCCTGCGAGGGCGTCAGGCCGCCCAGCTCCAGGCCGACGCAGAGCTCGACCCGGTCGGCGCCCCCGTCACGGGCGACCAGGGCCCCGGCGGGCGACGTCACGGCGATCTCGAGGGCGACGGTCATCAGGCGGCTCCGAGGGGTTCGTTCGACGGCGGCACGATGCGCGCGGACAGGTCCGGCGGCGTCGCGAACTCCCGATCGTAGGGGAACAGCGGCCGCTCGATCCGGTGGTGCCCGAGGCGGAGCAGGTCCTGGTCGACCCCTCCCGGAGTGAGCGCCAGCATCCAGTCGGCCGCCATGTCGAAGAGTTCCGGCTCGAGGTAGCCGATCTTCACGACGACGACGTCGGCCCGACGCGGGTCGAGGTCGAGATCGGTGAAGTCGTGCTCGTGGTGGTACGGCTTGCGGAGCGTCGTCAGGATCGCGAAGACGCTGCCGACCTGCAGCACGACCTCGGTCTCGGCGTCCCGGTCGCCGTGCTTGACCGCGTGCACCCGGCCGGTCATCGTGATCGGCCCCGCGTGCACGTCGTCGACCTCGGCGCCCGCCGTCACCGTCACGGTCGCACCGACCCCGGCCGCGACCGCCTCGGCGACGGCGGCCGGGCCGGGGACGCTCGCGTAGATGACGGTGGGGCCGTCAGGGGTGGCGAAGGCCGGGTGTGCGAGCACCTGCGTGAGACCCCAGGTCATGTCACCGGAACCGCCGGCGGTCGGGTTGTCACCGGAGTCCGACACGAAGAACGGACGCGCGGCCCCGGGTGCGAGGGCGGCGGCGAGGCACTCGTCGAAGGAGCCCGTCGGTGCCACGAACACGAAGTCCTCGCGGGCGTCCCAGAACGCTCGGGCCAGGCGCTCGGCGCCCGCGGCCACGACGTCGCGGTCCCACCCGGTGACCACGGTGACGGCACGGTCGCGTGGCTGGTCGGCCCAGGCGTACCCGACCCAGATCGCCGCGTCGAGGACGCCGTCCTCCTGCTCGACCTCCGGCACCTGCCCGTAGATCGACGCCGCGGGCTCGATGCGGGTCGACGTCTGCTCGCCGGGCAGCAGCACCGGGATCGGGATCCACGCCTTCACCGGGCGCTGTCCTCCGACCGGCCTGGTGGCGAGCACGTCGACCAGGTTCCGGACCGCGCGCTCCTTCGTCTCGAGGGCGTCCTCGTGCGGGGCCATGCGGTAGCAGGTGACGAGGTCCACCTGGTGCGCGAGTTCCCGCGTGACGTTGCCGTGCAGGTCCATCGATGCCGACACGATGACGTCCGGCCCGACGACCGCGCGGATGCGGCCGAGCAGGTCGGTCTCGGCGTCGTCGAGCCCCTCGACCACCATCGCGCCGTGGATGTCGTACCAGAGGCCGTCGACCGGCCCGATCGCCGTCAGGCGCGCGACGATCTCGTCGGCGAGTTCCTCGTAGGCCTGCCGGGCGACGACCCCGCCGGGCAGTGCGTGGCCGATGAGCGCCCCGTGGAAGTCGGCTGAGTCCGCGTACGACGCCAGGAACGGGTACCGCGCCACGACCTCGTCACCGCGGTCCGGGTGGAAGGCGGGCGCGAGGGTCCGGGTGGGCGTGAAGGTCGAGGTCTCGATCGCGAGTCCGGCGATCGCGATCACCAAGCGACGGCGGGCGGGGGTCTCAGACACGGGTGCTCCTGTTCCTGGTGGCGGACTGCGGGATGGGGGCGGACAGCGCCTCGAGCGACGCCGCGAGCCCGCGTTGCAGGGCGAACTGCCCCGCTCCGACGAGCCCGGCGTCCGCGCCGAGCGACACCGGTTCGATCGCGAGGTGCTGGGTCATGAGCGGGTGGCAGCTCTCGTACAGCTGGCTCCGCACGGCGGCGATGAACGGGTCGAGGGTCGACAGGATGCCGCCGAGGTACACGGCGTCCGGGTTGAAGAAGTTGACGTTCGCTGCCAGGACCTCGCCCAGGTAGCGGCCGGCCATCCGCACCGCGCGGGTGGTCTCCGGGTGCGCGTCCGAGGCGAGCCGGACGACGTCCGCGGTCGAGGTCACGTCGACTCCCGCGGACGACAGGACCCGGACCAGGGCGGCGCCGGACGCGACGGTCTCCAGGCATCCGGTGTTGCCGCACGAGCACGGGGTGTCCCCGGCCGCATCGATCCGGACGTGCGTGATGTCGCCCGCGGACCCGGTCGAGCCGCGGTAGAGGCGGCCGTCGATCACGATGCCCGCACCGATGGCGGACCCGGCCTTGATGGTGATGGTCTGCCGGCGGGACGGGTCCCGCACGGTCTGCTCACCCGCGGCCATGCAGTTCGCGTCGTTGTCCACGACGGCCGCCAGGCCGAAGCGCTCGGAGAGCCAGTCGACCACGGGGAACCCGTTCCAGCCGGGCATCCGGCTCGGCAGGTCGACGACACCGGCCTCGACGTCCACCGGCCCGGGGAGGCTGACACCGACGCCGCGGAGGCCGTCGCGGCCACGGTCGTCCGCGAGCTGTTCGAGCAGGCCCGCCAGGCGGCCGAGTCCGGCGGTCGGGCCGTCGGCGAGCGCGAAGGGGACCGTCGCGACGGACTCGAGTGCGCCTCCCGGCAGCACCACACCGATGCGCACGTGTTCGCCACCGACGTCCGCCGCAACGGCGTACTCGTCGGTACCGCCGATGCGGAGCACCTTGCGCGGGCGCCCGCCCGTGGAGACGTCGGTGCCCTCCTCCGCGAGGAGCCCGTGCCGCAGCAGCTGTCCGACGACGTGCGACACCGTCGAGGGCGCGGCGGCGAGGAGCTCGGCGATCTCGGTGCGACTCGACGCCTGCCCCGTGGCCACGAGCTCGAGGACGCGAGCGCTGAGGTCCGGCACGACTTTCTCCAATCTCGACGGGCAGCGGCGGTCTGCCCCGTCCACCGCGACGATACGGGCGCTCCGTGCGGAGGACGCTTTCGTGCAATCCGCAGAAACACACTATTTACACGGAGATGTTTGTTTTTCCAATGCGCCTGGTCCTTGACTGTCCCCGTGCCGCCGGCACCCGTGCACCACCCTCCCGACGTTCCTCACACAAGGAGACACCGCATGTCCAAGCCCCGTCGCTGGGCGCTCCTCACCGGAGCCGCGATCGCCGTGAGCGCCCTGCTCGCCGGATGCTCCGGCGGCGGCAACGCCTCCACCGCTTCCGGATCCGACGAGATCAACTACGCGCTCCCCGCCAACTTCACGCCGAACTGGATCCTGCCGATCGGCACCGCGGCGCACCTCAACACCAACAACGGCTCGATCGCGCAGTCGTTGTACGAACCCCTCGTCGCCTACGACGGCTCCACGGGCAAGATCGCCTGGAACAAGGCGGGCTCGGTGGCGACCGCGGCGGACTTCGCGAAGGACGGCACGAGTGTCACGATGACGCTCGGCGACCGGCACTGGTCGGACGGAAAGCCGATCACGAGCCGCGACGTCGCGTTCTGGTTCAACCTGATCAAGGCGAACAAGGACCAGTGGGGTTCCTACTCCGCGGGCAAGGCGCCGGACAACTGGACCTCGTTCACGACGGTCGACGACACGCACTTCACGATCACCTTCGACAAGGCGTACAACCCGGACTGGATGCTCGCGAACCAGCTCAGCCACATCATCCCGCTGCCGCAGCACGCCTGGGACAAGACGAGCGCGAGCGCCGAGGTGAGCGACGCCGACGAGAACACCGACGGCGCGAAGCAGGTCTGGAAGTACCTCAACACCGCCGCGGGCAAGATCGCCGACTACGCGTCCGACGACCTGTGGAAGACCATCTCCGGCCCGTACGGCGTCGAGGCGTTCACCACCGCCGGCAAGGTCACCCTGACGGCGAACACGAAGTACGACGGTGGCGAGAAGGCGCAGATCGGGACCGTCAACCTGCTGCCGTTCACGACCGCGGACGCCGAGGTCAACGCGGTGCGGTCGGGCGAGGTGGACTACGGCTACATCAACGCCACCGACATGGACCAGGAGGACTCGTTCACGGGCAAGGGCTACGAGGTCGAGCCGTGGACCGGTTGGGCGATCACGTACATGCCGTACAACTTCAACAACCCGACGATGGGTGCGGTCTTCAAGCAGCTGTACGCCCGTCAGGCCGTGCAGATGTCGATCGACCAGACCGCGCTGTCGAAGGTCGTGTTCAACGGCACCGCCACCTCGACCTACGGTCCCGTCCCGCAGGCGCAGGAGTCCGACTTCGTGTCCGAGGTGCAGAAGAGCAACCCGTACCCGTTCAGCACCGCGAAGGCGAAGGAACTGCTCACCAGCCACGGCTGGACGAAGCAGGGCGACACCATGGTCTGCACGGACCCGGGCACCTCGGCGGATCAGTGCGGCGACGGGGTGGCGAAGGGCACGAAGTTCACCATGCAGGTGCTCTCGCAGTCCGGCTCCACGGTCACGGACAACATGATGAGCGCGATCCAGTCGTCGCTCGCGAAGACCGGTATCGGCTTCACGATCAAGACCGCGCCCGTCTCGAGCGTGCTGTCGCAGACGCCGACCTGCACGAGCGACGAGGCGTCCTGCGACTGGGACCTCTCCTTCTTCGGCACCGCCGGCAGTTGGTACTTCCCGGCCTACCCGACCGGGGAGTCGCTCTTCCAGACCGGCGGTTCGGCGAACTTCGGCTCGTACTCGAACAAGGAGGTCGACTCCCTGATCGACGCGACCACCACCTCGACCGACCCGACCACGGTGCAGGACTACAGCGCCGCGGTCGCGAAGGACCTGCCCGTCATCTGGCTGCCGAGCCCGGACTACCAGATCTCGGTCGTCAAGCAGGGCCTGACCGGGTTCGACCAGGACTCGCTCGCCAACTTCCACCCGGCCCAGTGGAAGTGGAGCAAGTGAGTCGCTGACGCGACCACGGTCTGGAGGCGGGGGGGGGGGGGCGGCCGGCCCCCCCCCCCCCCCCACCCCCCCCCCCACCCCCCCCCCCCGCCCCCCCCCCCCCCCCCCCCCCCCCCCCCCCCCCCCCCCCCC
>NZ_JAQMHU010000046.1:0-16877 GCF_028307415.1 Curtobacterium uvaldense
GTGACAGATCGTGCCCGCTCGGTGGGGCTCGGCACGGCTCGGTGGGGCTCGGTACGGCTCGGTGGAGAGAGCAGCCTCGCTGCGCGAGCGGGCACGACATGCCGCGGGGATGCCGCCGAGCGGGCGAGATGTGTCGGCGAGGGGGGCCAAGGGTGACAGATCGTGCCCGCTCGGTGGGGCTCGGCACGGCTCGGTGGGGCTCGGTACGGCTCGGTGGAGAGAGCAGCCTGGCTGCGCGAGCGGGTACGACCTGCCGCGGGCGTTCCGCCGAGTGGGTGGGATGTGTCGGCGAGGGATGTCGAGCGTGACGGATCG
Organism: Curtobacterium uvaldense; assembly: GCF_028307415.1. Taxonomy (NCBI): domain Bacteria; kingdom Bacillati; phylum Actinomycetota; class Actinomycetes; order Micrococcales; family Microbacteriaceae; genus Curtobacterium; species Curtobacterium uvaldense. Next base: position 316 of record NZ_JAQMHU010000046.1, read on the forward strand.
TGCCCGCTCGGCGCTGGGAGCAGCGGGGGGAGCGGGCGGGAGCGGGCGGGAGCCCGGCGCGCGCGAGCAGGGCGGCGCGCCGACGCGTTGCAGGCGTGAGCGCTCACGTGCCAGGATGTGAGCGCTCACGCAGGACGACGAGGTCTCGGGAGGACACATGAGCGACGACCGCCGGCAGCAGGTCGAGGACGGCCGCACGACACTCGGCATCGAGCTCGGCTCCACCCGGATCAAGGCCGTGCTCGTCGACGAGCAGCTCCGACCGATCGCGAGCGGCTCCCACGAGTGGGAGAACGAGTACGTCGACGGGCGGTGGACCTACCCGCTGGTCGCCGTCGAGACCGGTGTCCGCGCGGCCTACGCCGACCTGGTCGCCGACGTCGAGCGGCAGTTCGGCGTCCGCCCGACGGCCTTCCGCGCGGCGGGCGTCTCGGCGATGATGCACGGCTACCTGGCGTTCGACGAGGACGGCGAGCTCCTCGTCCCGTTCCGCACCTGGCGCAACACCTCGACCGGTCCGGCCGCCGAGCAGCTGAGCGCCGCGCTCGACTTCAACGTCCCGCAACGCTGGTCGGTCGCGCACCTGTACCAGGCCGTGCTCGACGACGAGTCGCACGTCGCCCAGCTGGCCGGCGTCACGACGCTCGCCGGGTACGTGCACCGCATGCTCACGGGCCGCGACGTCCTCGGCGTCGGCGACGCGAGCGGCATGTTCCCGATCGAGTCCGGCCCGGTCGAGAGCGCCCCGGGGGAGCCCGGTCGCCGCGACTACGACGCGTCGATGCTCGCCGCCACGCAGGACCTGCTCGGCGACCGCGTCCCGGACCTCCGCGCCCTGCTCCCCGAGGTGCTCGTCGCGGGTGAGGACGCGGGCGCGCTCACCCCCGAGGGAGCCACGTGGCTCGACCCCACCGGCACGCTGCAGCCCGGCGTCCCGTTCTGCCCGCCCGAGGGCGACGCCGGCACGGGCATGGTGGCCACGAACGCCGTCGCCCCGCGCACCGGCAACGTCAGCGTCGGCACGAGCATCTTCGCGATGGTCGTGCTCGAGCGGGCGCTCCGGACCCCGCACGAGGAGCTCGACGTCGTCACGACCCCGGCCGGTGACGCGGTCGCGATGGTGCACTGCAACAACGGTGCGAGCGAGATCGCCGCCTGGGCCCGTGTCTTCGGCCGGTTCGCCGAGGCCACGAGCGAACGGACCGGCAGCGCGTCGGTCCCCGTCGACGACGTCTACGCCACCCTGCTGGCCGAGGCCGCCGACGCGGACCCGGACGCCGGCGGGCTGCTCTCCTTCAACTACCTGGCCGGCGAGCCGGTCACGCACGTCGAGGACGGCCGACCGCTGCTGCTGCGCACCCCCGGTGCCCGCTTCACGCTCGGCAACCTCGTCCGCTCCGAGGTGCACGGTGCCTTCGCGACCCTCGCGATCGGCATGGACGTCCTGCACGGCGAGGAGGTCGCCGTCGACCGGATGACCGCGCACGGCGGCCTCTTCCGCACGCCGGGTGCCCCGCAGCGCCTGCTCGCCGCAGCGCTCCGCGTGCCGGTCGCCCTCGAGGAGACCGCGGGCGAGGGTGGCGCCTGGGGCATCGCGGTGCTCGCGGCGTACCTGGAGCACACCGACCGCCCGCTGGAGGACTTCCTCGCCGACACGGTGTTCCGCGGCGACGCGGTCCACGTCGCCGAGCCCGAGGACCGCGACGTCGCGGGCTTCCAGGACTACCTGGCCCGGTACCGCGCGGCCCTCCCCGTGCAGGACGTCGCCGCCGCCGCGACCCGCCCCGGCGTGGCGAACGACCAGGCCGCACCGACGGACCAGACCGCACCGACGGGGCAGCCCGCACCGACCGACCAGGGCGAGCCGACCGACGTGGTCGAGGCGCGCCTCCAGACCGAGAAGGAGTCAGCCGCATGACCGGACCGATCACGGACGAGACGAGGGCGGCCGTCGCCGCGGCGCGGGAGCGCGTCGCGTCCCTGCACGGCGAGCTCGTCCGCTACGGCCTCGTCATCTGGACGGGCGGCAACGTCTCCGAGCGCGTGCCGGGCACCGACCTGTTCGTCATCAAGCCGAGCGGGGTCTCCAGCGACGACCTCACCCCGGAGAACCAGGTGGTCTGCACCCTCGACGGGCTGCCCGCCGACGGGTGGGGCAACGCGCACGGCCCGTCGTCCGACACCGCCGCGCACGCCTTCGTCTACCGGAACATGCCCGAGGTGGGCGGCGTCGTGCACACCCACTCGACGTACGCCACGGCGTGGGCCGCCCGCGCCGAGGAGATCCCCTGCGTGATCACCGCGATGGCGGACGAGTTCGGCGGTCCGATCCCGGTCGGCCCGTTCGCGATCATCGGCGACGACTCCATCGGCCGCGGCATCGTCGACACCCTCGCCGGTCACCGGAGCCGCGCCGTGCTCATGCAGAACCACGGCGTCTTCACGATCGGCAAAGACGCCAAGGACGCCGTGAAGGCCGCGGTGATGTGCGAGGACGTCGCGCGCACCGTGCACATCGCGAAGCAGGGCGGGGAGCTCGTGCCGATCGCCCCCGACGACATCGATCGACTCTTCGATCGCTACCAGAACGTCTACGGACAGAACCCCGAAGGAGCCATGCGATGACGCAGGTGAACCCCCAGGCCACCCTCGACAGCTACGAGGTCTGGTTCCTCACCGGGTCGCAGGGCCTGTACGGCGAGGAGACCCTGCGCCAGGTCGAGGAGCAGAGCAAGGCCGTGCACGCGCAGCTCGCGGGCGCCCTGCCGGTCAAGCTCGTGTGGAAGCCGGTCCTCAAGGACGCCGACGGCATCCGTCGCGCGCTCATCGAGGCGAGCGCCGACGACAAGGTCATCGGTGTGACGACGTGGATGCACACGTTCAGCCCGGCCAAGATGTGGATCGGTGGCCTGCAGGCGCTGACGAAGCCGCTGCTGCACCTGCACACCCAGGCGAACGTCGCGCTGCCGTGGGGCGACATCGACTTCGACTTCATGAACCTCAACCAGGCCGCGCACGGCGACCGCGAGTTCGGCTACGCGCTGGCCCGCCTCGGCGTCCGGCACGCGACCGCCGTCGGGCACGTGTCCGACCCGCGCGTGGTCTCGCGGGTGGAGGACTGGACGCGCGCCGCGGCCGGTGCTGCGGCCGTCCGCGAGCTGAAGCTGACGCGCTTCGGCGACAACATGCGCTACGTCGCCGTCACCGAGGGCGACAAGACCGAGGCGGAGATCGAGCTCGGCGTGCAGGTGAACACCTGGGCCGTGAACGAGCTGGCCGCAGCGGTGGCCGAGGCCGAGGCCGACACGGCAGCGGTCGACGAGCTCGTCGCCGTCTACGAGCGCGACTACGACGTCGACGCGTCGCTGCGGCGCGACGGCGGTGACCGTCACCAGGCGCTCCGCGACGGCGCCGCGATCGAGCTCGGCCTCCGTGCACTCCTGGAGCAGAACGGCTCCGCTGCGTTCACGACGAACTTCGAGGACCTCGGCACGCTCAAGCAGCTGCCCGGCCTCGCGGTGCAGCGGCTCATGGCCGACGGCTACGGCTTCGGCGCCGAGGGCGACTGGAAGACCGCCGTCCTCGTCCGCGCGATGAACGTCGCCGGTGCGGGCCTGCCCGGCGGTGCCTCCCTCATGGAGGACTACACGTACGACCTCACCCCGGGTGCCGAGAAGATCCTCGGCGCGCACATGCTCGAGGTCTCGCCGACGCTCACCACCGCGACGCCGACGCTCGAGATCCACCCGCTCGGCATCGGCGGCAAGGACGACCCGGTGCGCCTGGTCTTCACCGCGGACGCCGGCGAGGCCGTCGTGGTCGCCCTGTCCGACACGCGCGACGGCTTCCGCCTCACCGCGAACGTCGTCGACGTCGTCCCGCCGACCGAGGCGCTGCCGAACCTGCCGGTCGGCCGTGCCGTCTGGGAGCCGCGTCCGTCCTTCCCGGTCGCCGCGGAGGCCTGGCTCACCGCCGGCGCCGCCCACCACACCGTCATGACGACGGCCGTCGGCCTGCAGGTCGTCGAGGACCTCGCGACCATGGTCGGCACCGAGTTCCTCGTCATCGACGAGCACACCACGGCTCGCGGGTTCCGCGACGAGCTCCGCCTGCAGCAGGCGTGGCACCGTCTCGACCGCAGGTTCTAGGACCGTGACCGTGGCCGCGACGACGCGCACCAACTGGGCGGGGAACGTCACCTACCGCGCCTCCGCGCTCGACCGCCCCACCTCGGTGGCGGCGCTCCGGCAGCTCGTCGCGGCCACACCGCGCCTGACGGCGCTCGGCTCGACGCACTCGTTCAACGAGATCGCCGACACCGACGCCGTCCAGGTCACGCTCGCCGGCCTCCCGCCGGTGCTCGAGGTCGACGCCGACCGGCGCGTGGTGCGGGTCGCCGCCGGCATGACGCACGCACAGGTGGCGGCCGGCCTGGAGGCTCGTGGCTGGGCCCTCGCGAACCTCGCCTCCCTGCCGCACATCTCGGTCGCCGGCGCGGTCGCCACCGGCACGCACGGCTCCGGCGTCCGCAACCCGTCGCTCGCGCAGGCGGTGGTCGGGCTCGAGGTCGTCCGGGCCTCCGGCGACGTCGTCCGGGTCGACGCGTCGTCGCCGGACGGCGCCCTCGACGCGCACCGGGTGGCACTCGGTGCGCTCGGCGTCGTCATCGCGGTCGAGCTCGCGATCGAGCCGACGTTCCAGGTGGCCACGACCGTGCACCTCGACCTGCCGTGGGACGCCGTCCTCGAGCACTTCGACCGGGTGGTGTCGAACGCGTACTCGGTGTCCTTGTTCACCTCGTTCGACGACCGCGGTGCCCGACAGGTCTGGACGAAGCACCGCGTCGACGAACCTGCACCGTCGGTCGACCTCGTCGCGCTCGGTGCCCGTCGGGCGGACGGGCCCGTGCACCCGGGGGAGAACGACGCCGCGAGCGTCACCGAGCAGGGCGGGGTCCCCGGGCCGTGGGCCGAGCGGCTGCCGCACTTCCGGTCGACCTTCGAGCCGTCCACCGGTGCCGAGATCCAGGCGGAGTACCTGGTCCCCGCAGAGCACGCCGTCGCCGCGCTCGATGCGCTGCGCCCGCTCGAGCCGATCTTCGCGCCGCTGCTCATCGCGGCCGAGGTCCGGACGATCGCCGCCGACACGGCATGGCTGGCGCCCTCGTCGGGACGGCAGTCGGTCGGGCTGCACTTCACCTTCCGACGGGACGCCGAGGCCGTGGCTGCCGCGGTCGAGCGGATCGAGGGTGTCCTCGCGCCCTTCGATCCCCGCCCGCACTGGGGGAAGGTCTCCGCCGCGAGCGTCGAACGCCTGCGCGAGGCGTACCCGCGCCTCGACGACTTCGCGGCGCTCGCGCGGGACCTCGACCCGACCGGGCGGTTCCGCAACGCGTTCCTGGCGCGCCTGCTGTCCTGACGCGCCTGCCGTCCTGACGCGCCTGCGGTCCTGACCGACGGGGTGCCCCTCGCCGCTGGTGGCGGCGAGGGGCACCCGCATCCTCAGCCCCTGCGGAGCAGGTCGACCAGCAGTCTGGTGGTGTTCACGAGCAAGCTCGCGATCCCCAGCCAGAGCGCGTGACGCCTGTTCCGGCCGTCGTCGTCTCGCGACATCGAGGACCTCCTGGTGTCGTCGCCGGCGGACACGAAGAGCTTCGAGCCAGGGATGCGAAGCCGAGCGGGCTCGGCTACCATCGGTCCGAGCGCTGAGCTCGGGGATGGGTTTGCATCCCTGGCTTTCCACTCGGAAGGCGAACTGAGGCCCGGATCTGTTCCTGCAGATCCGGGCCTCGCACGTCCACCTGGCCGCGCTCCGGCGGGTGCACGGCCGAGGACACCCTCCCGAACCGTCCGGTGATGTACCACCGGATCGGGGTCGCTCGCACCGCGCGCCGCAGTCTGCGCGCCGACCGCTCCGTCGCTCCCAGCGCTCTCGGACCTGATCGGCGGGTGGCGCACTGCTCGGTCGCTGAGTGCTCACATGTGTGATCACAAAGGTTGGGGCATGGCGAACCTCAACCGGATCCTCGGCATGGCCTCGAAGGTCATCGACAAGCAGATGCAGAAGCAGCGCGCGCAGGGGAACGCCGCAGCCGGCCACCAGCAGAACCCGCACGGCACCGGGGGCGGGACCGACTGGCGTGACATCGTCCGGACTGCTGCGGACAAGCTGACAGGCGACGACCGGTCGCGACAGCAGCAGCCGGGACAGCAGCAGCCGGGACAGCAGCAGTACGGGCAGCCGCAGCAGCAGTACGGTCGGACCGAGCAGCACCCGGGGCAGCCGCAGGCGCACGGCGGGCACGCCGACGCGGACAAGGTCGCCCTGGCGAAGTACGACTACCTGCTGCGGACGGCGAACCCGGACCAGATCGAGCAGGTGCACCACGACGCCTTCGCGCGGCTCACCCCGGCGCAGCGGCAGCAGGTTCGCGACCGGTTGAACTCGGAGCTCCCGCCGCACGAGCACCTGCGGGACGACTCGTCCGGCGGCATGGCACGGGCGATGACCCGCGGCGAGATGTCCCGACCCGGGCTCATCCGCCGCGTGCTCGGCGGCTCCGGGCGACCGGGAAGCGGCAGGGGTGGCGCCTTCGCCGGCGGTGCTGCAGTCGGAGCCGGTGCGGTGGCGCTCGGTGGTCTCGCGGTGGCGGTCGCCGGAGGAGCGGTGGTGAGCGCAGCGGCGGCACCCGTGCTGGCCGGCGCGGCCGACCTCGGTGTCGACTTCGAGGGCATCGCCTCGGGCATGGGCGACCTCGGTCTCGCGGACCTGGGCGGCGGCGTCGAGGGCTTCGCTGCCGAGGGTGAGCAGTTCCTGGGCGGACTGGGCGAGCAGGAGTCCGGCCTCGGTGAGCAGGCGTCCGGTCTGGGGGAGCAGGCGTCCGGTCTGGGGGAGCAGGCGTCGAACCTGGGCAACGACTTCCTCGGCGGGCTGTTCGACCGATGACGCCCGGCGGCGACGCGCTCACTCCCGTCGGACGAGCGCGTCGCCGACGCTGCTGCGGTAGTAGAGCACCGCGCGGCCGTACCGCGTCCGGTTGAGCAGCCCGCCCCGTTCCATCACCCGCAGGTGCTGGTTGACGGCAGAGGTCGAGACGCCGAACCGCATCGCGAGGTCGGTCGACGACGCAGGCTCGCCGAGCGCGTCGAGGAGCGCGGCCCGCGTGCCCCCGAGCAGGTCGCGGACGGCGCCGGCGTCGGGGTGCGACGCGGTCGACCACATCGCGCCCTGCCCCCGCGCCGGGTACATGACGGTCGGGGGCATGTCGTCGTCGATCGGCGTCGACGCGCGGACGACGAACACCGACGGGACGAGCGTCAGTCCCTCGCCCTGCACCGGGCGGTCGCGCGCGATCGGGCTGCTCAACCGGACGTCGACGTGTCGGCCGTCGAAGCGCACCGACTCGGACAGCCCGCCGAGCACCGCACCGACGCCCTCGTGCGCGGCGATCCGGCCGCGGTGCGTCACGTCGGCCTGCAGCACGCGGCGCATCCGCGGCCAGTACGGTGCGAAGCAGAGCTCCCACGTGGTGGCGAGCGCCCGGACGAGCCGGTCGACGACGTCCTCGTGACGCCCGACGAACACGTCCGGCACGGTGCCGTGCACCCGCTCGAGGTCGGTCCGGAGCCGGGAGGGCGAGATCCGGCCGAGGGCACGGAGCTCGTCGTCGAACGACCCCAGCGGGGACTCCGGGCGAGGGTTGACGAAGTCCGCGACCCACCGGCGCTCGTCGACCAGGCCGGCGAGGACGGGGCGGTCGAGGACGGGCAGCACGCCGGCGATGCGCTCGAGCCACGGCCGCTGCAAGGGGTACCGCTCCGGTGCTCGGAAGGCGCGCAGCCCGAGGCCGAGCTCCGACAGCGGCGAGATGCCGAACCGCACCGCCGAGACGTCGGAGGGCTCGAGTCGGTAGCGGATCATGAAGCCTGACGCTACATCTGTTCAGGTCGGCACCGCGCTGCTGCGAGAACAGGACCGTGAGCACCACGGCGCAACCGGTCCCGATCCGCACCCTGGTCCGACAGGACCCGACGCTCCGACGCCTGCTCACGGTCACGTTGGTGGACACCCTCGGGCGCGGTGCCTTCTTCACGCTCACCTCGCTGTACCTCATCACGATCGTCGGGCTTCCGGCCGTCGCGGTCGGTCTCGGCCTCACGGTCGCCGGCGCGGTCGGCGTCGCCGCGTCGCTCGTGTTCGGGCACCTCGCGGACCGGTTCAGCGCGCGACGGATGCTCGTGTGGCTGCACCTGGTGCAGGGGCTCGCGCTCATCAGCTACGTGCTCGTCCACGACCTGCCGACGCTCGTCGCGACGGCGTCCGTCGTGACCCTCGCGCAGCAGGGCGGCAGCGCCGTCCGGAGCGCTGCGGTCGGCCGGGCGTTCCCGGGCACCGAGCGGGTCCGCGTCCGGGCGACCATGCGCACGGTCACGAACGTCGGCATCGGCGTGGGCACCGCGCTCGCCGCGGTCCCGCTCGCGATCGGCACCGGCGAGGCCTACCGCGTGACGATGGCGCTCTCCGGCGCGCTGTTCCTGGCGTCGGCGGTCCTCGTCGCGGGTCTGTCGGCGGCGCGCGTCGACGCGGCTCCCGCGGACCGCACGGACACCGGCACGATCGTGCGCCGGGAACCCGCCGGCCGGAGCCCTTACCGCGACGTGCGCTTCCTCGCCGTCACCGCCCTGACGGGACTGTTCGGCATGCAGTTCGGCCTGTTCGAGGTCGGGGTGCCGATCTGGATCGTGCAGCACACCGTCGCCCCGGACGTGCTCGTCTCGCCGCTGCTGCTCGTGAACACCGTGATCGTCGTCCTGCTGCAGGTCCGGCTGAGCCGCGGGACGGACACCGTCGCGGGAGCGGCCCGGGTGATGCGGCACGCGGGGTGGGTCATGGCGGTGGCGTGCGGCCTGTGGGCCGCCGCCGGGTGGGTCCGCGGGGACGACTGGGTGCCGGCTGCGACTGCGACCGCCGTGCTCGTCCTCGCGGCCGTCGCGCACTCGCTCGCGGAGATCACGTCGAGTGCGGCGGGGTGGGCGCTGAGCTTCGAGCTCGCACCGGCGGACCGGATCGGTGCGTACCAGGGCGTGTACGGCACCGGGTACGCGGTCGCTGCGATGATCGCGCCCACCGTGGTGACCCTCACCGCCGTCGACCTCGGGACCGCCGGCTGGGCGATCCTCGCCGTCGTGTTCCTCGGTTCGGCGCTCGGGGTCGGAGCGATCGCCGGACGCGCCGCGAGGACGACGGCCACGGCCTGACGGGGCCGCGCCGCGCCTCCCGACCGGTGTCCGTCGTCGCCGTCCGTCGCGCGTGACCGGACGCCCTGTGCGCCGCGGGAATACGCTCGAGCCGCAGGCGTTGTGCTGTTGCGTCGTGCAATGTTGCGTTGCATGTCGTCCGGACCACGCGAGCGTTCGGGTCCGCGCACCGACCGGTGCCACCATGGACCGCCCGGCCACCCGAACCGGGACGGACACCCCGTCCACCACGACGACGCGGGCCGCAGCAGACCGGACCCCCGGTCGGCGGCGCTCGACACCCCCACCCCCCACGAGGAGCAGCACACCATGCACCGCCCCAAGCGCTTGACGATCACCGCGGCCGTCGCCGCCGCCGCAGCCCTCGTGCTGACCGGCTGCTCGGGTGGCGGCGCGTCGGACGACGCGTCCACCGGCACGAGCAAGGGCGGCACGCTCGACATCCTCACCGCGCAGACCGCGCTGCACTGGGACCCGGCGACGAGCCAGAGCCTCGGCATCACCTCGATGGGCCTGGTCGCCCGCCGCCTGACCACGTGGGACGTCCAGCCCGGGAAGACCGCGAAGGTCGTCCCCGACCTGGCGACCACCACGGGTGAGTCGAGCAACGGCGGCAGGACCTGGACCTACACGCTCAAGGACGGCCTGAAGTTCGAGGACGGCACGCCGATCACCACGAAGGACATCAAGTGGGGGATCGAGCGGTCCTTCGCGCCGAACCTCACCGGCGGCCTGAGCTACCACAAGTCCCTGCTGGTCGGCGGCTCCGACTACCAGGGCCCGTTCGAGGGGAAGACGCTCGACAGCATCGAGACCCCCGACGACAAGACCATCGTCTTCACGCTCGACGCCCCGTACGGCGACTGGCCGTGGCTCGCGTCGATGCCGGCGTTCGCGCCCGTGCCCGAGGGCGAGGGCAAGGACACCGGCGCGTACGACGCGAAGCCCGTGTCGAGCGGCCCGTACCAGATCGAGTCGAACACGCAGGGCTCGCAGGTGACGCTCGTCCGGAACAAGGAGTGGAGCGCGAAGACCGACGCGATCCGCACGGCCGGTCCGTCGAAGATCGTCTTCAAGGAGAGCCAGGACGCGTCGACCACGACGCAGAGCCTGATCGCCGACAACGGTGACGCGAAGAACGCGTTCGGTGCGCAGTTCCTCGGTGCCGCCGAGCTCAACCAGGTGCGCGCCAACCCCGCTGCGCAGGACCGCCTCGCGACGAGCAAGGCCGGCCCGATCACCTACATGGCGATCAACACGCAGCGCGGGGCGCTCAAGGACCTGAAGGTCCGCCAGGCGCTGCAGTACGCCGTCGACCGCAAGTCGTTCCGCATCGCTGCCGGCGGCGCGCTCGCCGGCGAGTACGCGTCGACGCTCGTGACGCCGGGCATCGCCGGACGCCAGGACTACGACCTGTACGAGACCGGCGCGACGGGCGACGTCGACAAGGCGAAGGCGCTGCTGCAGGACGCCGGTGCCGAGGACCTGAAGCTCACGCTGGTGACGCAGAACGACCCGACCTACCTGTCCCAGGCGCAGGCCCTGCAGGCGGGGCTGAAGCGCGCCGGCATCACGGTCACGCTCAAGCCGCTCGACTACGACTCGTTCACCCAGGCGACGACGAACGGCACCGACTTCGACCTCTCGCTGTCGAGCTGGCAGCCGGACTTCCCGAGCGCGAACGCCAACATCCAGCCGCTCTACGACTCGTCGGAGATCGGTGGGGGCGGGTACAACGTCTCGAAGTACAGCAACCCCGAGGTCGACGCCCTCATCGCGAAGGCGACCGGCACGGTCGACCAGTCCGAGGCGCAGGAGCTGTGGGCGCAGGCGGACCGGCGGATCATGGAGGACGCCCCCGTCGTCCCGCTGATCTACGCGAAGCAGTCCTTCCTGGCCGGGTCGAACGTCGAGAACTTCCGCATCGCGGACTTCCCGGCCTACCCGAACTACCTCAAGGTCTCGCTCTCGCAGTGAGTGCACCGCTGCTCGAGGTCGAGGGGCTCCGCGTCGCGTTCGGCGACGCGGAGCCCGTCGTCCGTGACGTCTCCTTCACCCTGACGCCCGGCCGGGTGCTCGCGCTCGTCGGCGAGTCCGGTTCGGGCAAGTCCGTCAGCGCGATGAGCGTGCTCGGACTCCTGCCACCCTCCGCCCGTGTGTCGGGCAGCGCCCGGTTCCGCGGGACCGAGCTCATCGGCGCCTCCGTGGACGAGCTGCGCGCCGTCCGTGGTGCGGGCGTCGGGGTCGTGTTCCAGGAACCGATGAACTCGTTCACCCCCGTGCTGGCGATCGGCACGCAGATCGCCGAGGCCGTGCGGGCGCACCCGACCGACCTGGACCGGGCGGGCGTCTCCGCCCGCGTCGACGAGCTGCTCCGGGCTGCCGGGCTGCCGGACCCGGCCCGGATCCGGAAGGCCTACCCGCACGAGCTGTCCGGCGGGCAGCTCCAGCGGGCGATGATCGCGATGGCGCTCGCGGGAGACCCCGTCGCGTTGTTCGCCGACGAGCCGACGACCGCACTCGACGTGACGGTCCAGGCCGGGATCCTCGACCTGCTGCGTCGGCTCGGTCGCGAACGCGACCTCGCCGTCCTGCTCATCACCCACGACATGGGTGTGGTCGCGGACGTCGCCGACGAGGTGCTGGTGATGCGCCGCGGTGACCCCGTCGAGCACGGAGCGGTCGCCGACGTCTTCGCGCACCCGGAGGCCGACTACACGCGCGAGCTCCTCGCCGCGGTCCCCGCCCTGGAGGCACACCCCGCGTCCGCACCGTCGGCCGCGGCCGGATCGGGGGCCGGGTCTCGTGCCTCCCGGCCATCACCCGCGGTCGCGCGCCTGCGCGACGTCGCCGTGCGCTACGCACGCCGCGGCGACCCCACGGTGCGCGGGATCGACCTCGAACTCACGGCCGGCCGGACGCTCGGCCTGGTGGGGGAGTCGGGGTCCGGCAAGTCGACCATCGGCCGCGCGCTCGCCGGACTCGTCCCCGTCGTGGACGGCTCGGTCGAGGTCGACGGCAACGACCTGCGCACCGCACGCGGGAAGCGCCTGCGCGAGCTCCGCAGCCGCGTGGGCATCGTCTTCCAGGACCCGGCGTCGTCGCTGAACCCGCGACAGACCATCGGCTGGAGCATCGCCGAACCGCTGCTCGTGCACGGCGAGGGCACACCGGCCTCGCGCGCCGACCGCGCCCGCGAGCTCCTGTCCGCGGTGCAGCTCGACCCGTCGTGGACCGAACGGTTCCCGCACCAGCTGTCGGGCGGCCAGCGGCAGCGCGTCGCCGTCGCCCGGGCACTGGCGCTCCGACCGGCCCTGGTGATCGCCGACGAGCCGACCAGCGCCCTCGACGTCACCGTGCAGGCCGCCGTGCTCGACCTGCTCGCAGACCTGCAGGACGAGTTCGGCTTCGGCATGCTGCTCATCAGCCACGACCTGGCCGTCGTGCGCCAGCTCGCCGACGACGTCGTCGTGCTGCACGACGGCCGCATCGTCGAGCGCGGCGCGACCTCCGCCGTGCTCGACCACCCGCAGCAGGACTACACGCGCATGCTGCTCGCGGCGGCCCCGGTCGCCGATCCCGCGCGACAGGCCGCCCGCCGCGAGGCCTGGCGGGCCTGGGAAGGAGTGGTCTCGTGACCGCGAACGTCGTCGACCGGCCCGTCTCCGCCTCGGCCGGTCGGACCACCGGGTTCCGCGCCGTGGTGCGCCGGGTCCGTCAGGACCGCTGGGCCGTGGCCGCCGCGATCGTCATCGCGGTGTTCGTCGTCGTGGCGATCGCCGCACCGCTCATCGCCGCCGCCACCGGGCGGAACCCGTACAGCTACGACGTCGACGCACTGAACGACTTCGGGGCTCCCCGCGGTGCTGCCGGCGGCGTGAGCGGCGAGCACTGGTTCGGCGTCGAGCCGCTGACCGGGCGGGACCTGTTCGCCATCGTGACCTACGGCGCACGGACCTCGCTCGGCATCGGGCTCGCCGCGACCGCGATGTCGATCGTGATCGGGGTGCTCGTCGGTGTCACCACCGGGTTCCTCGGCGGCTGGTACGACCGGGTGCTCTCGCGCGTGGTCGACGTGATCTTCGGGTTCCCGTCCCTGGTCTTCATGATCGCGCTCACCGCGGTCGTGCCGACCTCGTTCCCGAAGCCGCTGCTCGTCGTGCTCGTGATCGGGTTCTTCGGGTGGCCCTCCGTCGCCCGCGTCGTGCGCGGGCAGACGCTCTCGCTCGTGAGCCGGAACTACGTCGTCGCCTCGACCGCGATGGGTGCGGGGCGCTGGCACGTCACCCGCAAGCAGCTCCTGCCGAACCTCGCCGCGACGATCACCGTCTACGCGACCATCTCGATCCCGTCGATGATCGGCGCCGAGGCCGCGCTGTCCTTCCTGGCCGTCGGGGTCAACCCGCCGACGCCGTCGTGGGGCCGCAGCATCGGCGACGCGATCGGCTGGGTGCAGACCGATCCGATGTACCTCGTCTTCCCCGGAGCCGCACTGTTCCTCATCACCCTGGCCTTCAACGTGCTCGGTGACGCCCTGCGCGACGCCCTCGACCCGCGCGGGGGCGACCGATGAGCACCGTCCGCTTCCTGGCCGTCCGGATCCTCGGCGCCGTCGTCGTGCTGTTCGTCGTCGCGGCGATCACCTACGCGCTGTTCATGCTGCTGCCCACGAACCCGGCCCGGGCGATCTGCGACAAGCCGTGCACGCCCGAGCGGCTCGCTGACGTGCAGGCGTTCCTCGGCACCGACAAGCCGTGGTTCGCGCAGTTCGGGGCGTACCTCGCCGGCATCTTCGCCGGCCGCACCTTCGGTTCCGGAGCCTCCACGATCACGTGCGCGGCACCGTGCTTCGGGTACTCGTTCCAGCTGCACGACAGCGTCACGAACCTCATCGCGTCGCGCCTGCCCGTGACCGCGTCGATCGCCGTCGGGGCGGCCGTGCTGTGGCTCGTCGCCGGTGTGGCGGGCGGCACGGTGTCCGCGCTCAAGCGGGGGACGCTGGCCGACCGCGCCGTCATGACGGTCGCCGTCGCCGGGGTGTCCTCGCCCGCGTACCTGATCGGGCTGCTCGCGATCCTGCTGTTCGGGTTCACCCTCGGCTGGCTGCCCACGAGCGGGTACGTGCCGTTCGTCGAGGACCCGGTCGGGTGGGTGACGCACCTGGTGCTGCCGTGGTGCGTGCTCGCCTTCATCAGCGCGGCCATCTACGCGCGGCTGACCCGCGGCGAGATGCTCGAGTCGATGTCGCAGGACTTCGTCCGGACCGCGCGTGCGAAGGGCCTGCGGGAGCGGCAGGTCGTCGTGCGGCACGGACTCCGGACCGCGATCCTGCCCGTGGTGACGCTGTTCGGGCTCGACCTCGGGTCGCTGCTCGGCGGCGCGGTCATCACCGAGAAGGTGTTCTCGATGCAGGGCCTCGGAGCGCTGCTCATCGACGCGGTGCACACCCTCGACCTGCAGGTGGTCGTCGGCTTCACGGTGTTCTCGGCGCTGCTCATCGTCACCGCGAACGTGATCGTGGACGTCGTCTACGCGTTCGTCGACCCACGGGTGCGTCGCCGGGCGTAGGTGCCGGTCCCCGCTCGGCCGGCAGCCCGGGCCCGCGACGCGCAACGTCGGCTCGCCATGTGTCGGCGCGCTTGGTGGTGCGGCGTGCTGCTGCACAACCGGAAGCACCTCGCGCCATGGGGTTCCGTGGCGCGAGGTGCTTCCGGTTGGTCGTGGTGCAGCGGGCGGCGCGCCCGGCGCACGCCTAGAAGTACGTGATCCCGTGCGGCGTGCGGGCCGGCGTGAGCATCGCCCGGAGCAGCGCGGGCGCCGTCGGGTCCGCCGCACGCACGAGTCCGGCCGCGGCGAGGGTGACCGGGGACACGGAGCCGATGAGCACCGCGCCGAGGTCCGCCACGTCGAGCCGCAGGTCGGCCTCGCCGTCGGCGCCGTCGGACAGGCGCGTCACCGTGCCCTGCCCGTCGGTGACGTCGAGCCGGTAGGTGCCCGACGCGAACCCCATCGCGTCGGAGACGGCGAGCGTCACCGAACCGTCGACCGCGTACGGCCGGCTGCTGAGCACCGCCGGCACGTCGAGCACCCGGAGCCAGACGTGGTCCTCCTCGTGCTCGACGTCGTAGGCGCGGTTGTCGCCGAGGGCCGCGACGATCGGGTCGTCGAGCCGCGAGCGGCTGTACTGCACCACGTCGTTCAGGTCGATCGAGAGCAGGAACTCCCAGAGCGACAGGTACGCGGCATCGTTCGCGTAGACCAGGTCGACGATCTCGAGGACGGTGTCGCCCTTGCCCTCCTTCACGCGCCAGGTCACGTAGCCGTCGACCTCGTCGGAGTCGTCGGGGCGGTGCACCGCGGCGCGGACGTCCTTCGCGGGCTGGCCCTCGCCGTCGCGGAGCCCGAACACGATCGGCCACGTGCCGGCGTTCCGGACCATCGAGCCCGGGGTGCGTGCGTCGAACCGGTCGAACACGGCGCGCCCGGTGCCCTCGGCGAGCCACTCCGGCGTGACGACCGCGACGGTGCCGGTGGTCGGCGCGAGCAGCGGCAGTGCCCGCTCGCGGCGGACGGTCACCGCCCGCTCACGGATCGCGCAGCCGAAGCCGAAGCGGCGGTAGATGGTGCCCTCGGACGCGGTGAGGGACGCGACGGCGTAGCCCTCGGCGACGCCGCGCTCGAGCGCGTGCGTCATCATGCGGCGGAGGATCCCGCGCCGACGCTCGGTCGGTCGGACCGTCACGGCCGAGATCGCCTGCGTGTCGATCGCGGCGCCCTCGGCCCACGTCAGGCGCTTGCGGAACCAGGTGAAGGTCCCGGCCGGCCACGTCTCGTCGACCGAGCCCGGGAACGGGTCGCGCAGGTACACGCCGAGGAACGTCTCCTGGTCCTCCAGGAAGTGCGACGCCATCCGCGCGGCACCCTCGGCGTCGGGGTGGGCTTCGTGGAACCCGAACCCGACGGCGCGCATCCACGCCTCGGTCTCCGGCGTCGGCGCCCCCTCGGCGTCGGTCGTCGGCGCGAACTCGCGCAGGTCGTAGCGGTCGTCGAATGCGTCGTTGCTGGCCACGAGCCGACCCTACCGGTGCGCTCCACGCGGGCGCCTCCCTCGCGCGGTGGAGCAGCAACCGTCGAGTGGACGGGGGTGACCCGACGTCTGCTGCTCCACGGGCGCACGCGTTGCGTGCGCGGTGGTGACCGGCGTGGGGGGGGGGGGGGGGGGGGGGGGGGGCGCCCGGGGCGCCCCCGCCCCACACTAATATATATAAAAAAATATAACAACCCTAAAAAGTTTTTTTTTTATAT
>NZ_JAQMHU010000047.1:0-15236 GCF_028307415.1 Curtobacterium uvaldense
TGGTGACCCCAGCGGGATTCGAACCCGCGTTACCGCCGTGAGAGGGCGACGTACTAGGCCGCTATACGATGGGGCCGCACGCCCCGCTCGAGAGCGGGACACACTCGTTGTCGGACTCGGAGGCTAGCCACCTGTGGTGACCCCAGCGGGATTCGAACCCGCGTTACCGCCGTGAGAGGGCGACGTACTAGGCCGCTATACGATGGGGCCGTTCCGACAACCCGATAAGTATGGCACAACGCGCGCACGCTGCCAAAACGGGGCGTGTCGCCCGGGTGTGCCGCGCCTCCGGGCGGATCCGCAGCGTCTCAGATCGTGAGCGACTCGCCGGGCCGGAGCACGACGAGTTCCCCGTCCCCGAGCGCCTCGCGCTGCCGGTCGGTGTGCATGGCGAAGCCGATCTCGGACAGCGTCGCCTCGTGCACCGGGTAGGCGCGCCGCGGACCGACCGCGGCGATCCAGTCCATCATCTCCTCGACCTTGAGCCACGGTGCGCCGACCGGAGCAGCGAGGACCTCGACGGGGACGCCGGGCACCGTGTACGCGTCCCCGGGGTGGAAGAGACGACCGTCCACCAGCACCCCGGTGTTGTCGACGAGGGGCACCGAGGAGTGGATGCGCTGGTGCCGCGCGCCGTGCAGGTCGAGCGTGAAGGGGCCGACCTCGCGGTGGTCACCGTCGCCGACCACCTCGACCGTGATGCCCGCGTCGGCGAGCGCCGCGGCCACGCCCGACGGCCCGAGGACCACCGCGTCCGGGTTCCGGTCGAGGATCCCGTGCAGCTGCTCGGGGGTGCCGTGGTCCGGGTGCTCGTGCGTCACGACGACGGCCACGACCCCGGTCACGTCGACCGGGCGGGTGAACCCGCCGGGGTCCAGGACGAGCCGTGCCCCGTCCTTCGTGACGACCTGGCACGCGTGCTCGAGCTTGGTGACCTCCATGCGGGCGACCCTACGCGCGTGGCTGCGGGGTTCCGCACCGGTCCCGCCACGGTCCTGGCACGCCGTTGTCGGAGGTCGATGCGTGCCCGTAGCGTCCGGGACATGGCCACCACCACCGCCGTCGCCCTGCCCGGACCCCGGCGCGTCGTGCACGTCGACCTCGACGCCGCGCTGCCGGAGCTCGTCGCCGACGGGACCGGTACGGAGGCCCTCGTCGTCGGACGCCGCGACGGGTACCCCGTCTGCACGGCCGGGCTGACGCTGACGGCCGACCCGTCCGACGCCGCGCGGGTGCTGCGGGCGCTCGCCGCATCGTCGTCCGGGACCACCCCGACCGCGCCGGCCCCCGTGCACGACGACGACCTTCCGTCGGTCTCCGTCGTCGTGTCCACCGTGGTCGACCGCGTCGAGGGCCTCGGTCGGTTGCTCGACGCCCTCGAGCGCCACGACCACCCGGAGCACGAGGTCATCGTGGTCGACAACCGTGTCCGGGTCCCGGAGGACGACCCGCTGCCGGCCCTGCTCGCGGGACGCCGTGTCCGACTCGTCGAGGAACGGCGCCCCGGGCTGTCCGCCGGGCGGAACGCGGGGGTCGCTGCGGCACGTGGCGAGGTCGTGGCGTTCACCGACGACGACGTGCAGGTCGACCCGCGCTGGCTCCGTGCCCTCGGCGAGCGCTTCGTCCGGGAGCCGGAGCTCGACGCCGTCGTCGGCGTGGTCCTGCCGACCGAGCTCGCGACGCCCGCGCAGGTCTGGTACGAGGCGTACTACGGCGGCTTCAGCGGCGAGCGCTCCTTCGAGCCGGTGACCATCGTCCCCGAGGACGTGCCCGGCGCGATGCGCTTCGCCCGCGTGGCCGCGGTGCGACCGGACGGCTCGGTCCGGCGACGGTTCCCGGTGTACGGCATCGGTGCGTACGGCGCCGGCGCGAACATGGCGTTCCGCCGGACACTGCTCGAGTCGGTCGGTGGGTTCGACCCGACCCTCGGCGCCGGGTCCCCCGCACGCGGCGGCGAGGACCTGGCGATGTTCGTCGAGACCCTCTGGCGCGGCGGACGCATCGGCTTCGAACCCCGCGCCGTCGTGCACCACCGGCACCGCCGGACCGTCGCGGAGCTGCACGCGCAGCTGCACGGCAACGGCGTCGGGTTCGCCGCCCTGCTCTGCGCACTCGTGGCCCGGGACCGACGACACGTCGCCGTCCTCGCTCGGCTCGTCCCCCTCGCGGCGACGGCGAAGGCCCGGGTCGCGGCCGCGGCCCTGTTCCGCGGCCGTGGCGCCGACCACCGACGGGCCGCGGACCCGACCCTCCCGGCTCCGGCGAGCACACCGGTGCCGCGGTCACTGGCGTACCACGAGCTCCGGGGGTTCCCCGCGGGACCGTCCGCATGGCTCCGCAGTCGTCGACGCTGGCGCGCCGTCGGGGCGGGACGGCCCCTCGCCGGGTGACCCGGAGGCGCAGCGCCACGCGTGACCGTAGGATCGGTCACGTCCGACGACTGCGTCGGGCGCGAGGAGGGCGCATGCTGCTGGGTACCGACACCGAGCGCCGTGACGTCCCGGCGGACGACGCCACGGGTCCAGCGCCGGTGCTGCACCTCGTCGCGCCGAGCGCGACGGACGCCGCCACGTGCGCGTGCGGCCACCAGCGGGAGGCGCACGAGCACTACCGACGCGGCTCGGACTGCGCGCTCTGCGACTGCCCGCGCTTCCGTCGCCGGGGCTGACCGCCGCGCTCGAGCGGTACCGCGTGCGGGAAACCGCTGCATCCCCGCAGCCGCCCCGGCGGTTCCTTGTCGGGCTCCGGGGCCGGAGTTAGCGTCGCTCGCATGCCCACCCCCACCGCGGAGCTCGCCTGCGTCGTCCTCGCACACGAGGACCCGACCCAGGTCCGCCGACTCCTCGAGGCGCTGGACCCCTTCCCCGTCTTCCTGCACTGCGACGTCCGCACTCCGGACGCCGCGCACGACGCGATGACCGACGGGCTCCCGCCGCGCGTCCACCTGCTCGACCGCCGGCGCACCGGATGGGCGCGGTGGGAGAACGCAGCAGCGGAGCTCGCCGGGTACCGCGCCGCGCTCGCCGGGACGGATGCGAGCCACATCGCCGTCCTGACGGGCAGCGACTACCCGCTCGCCACCGCCGACGAGGTGCGCGCGGTGCTCGGGCGCCACCCCGGTCGTTCGTTCCTCGTCACCCACCCGCTCCCGCACCCGGACTGGCGCGGCGGGGGCTGGTCGCGGTTCCGCTACCGCCACTGGGCGTGGCGCAAGCACATGCTGCGGCTGCCGGTGCCGCGTCGGCTGCCGCGTGGGGTCGTCCTGACCGGTGGGTCCCAGGTGAAGCTGATCAGTCGTGAGCACGCGCAGGCCGTGGTCGACGTCGTGGACGCCCGCCCGGACCTCGTGCGCTTCTGGCGCCGCGTGTGGATCGCCGACGAGTCGCTCGTGGCCTCGATCCTGAACTCCCCCGCACTCGTCCCGGGGTTCGCCGACGAGCACCTCGAGCACCCGCTCTGGTACATCGGGTGGGACGGTACCCGGATGAAGAGCCCGCCGTGGCTCGGGACGCCGGACGCCGGACGCCTGCTGGAGCACTGGACCGGTCCGGACGACCAGCCGCCGTACCTGTTCGCGCGGAAGTTCTCCACGAGCCGCAGCGCCGACCTGCTCGACCTCGTCGACGCGGCGGTCGGCCTGCGGGCGCACCGTCCCGCCGGGGCCACCGCGCCGTGAGCGTCCCGTCCGACACCGGGAGTGCGACGCGGACGACGACGGTGCGGCGCGCCGGGCGGCACGTCGCCCGTACCCGCGACACCACGAGCAGCCCCGGCAGCACCGCCGGCACGGACACCGGCAGCACCGACACCGGCAGCACCGCCGTCCGCACGGGTGCCTCGGCGCTCTTCGGCCGGGGCATGCTCTACGTGGTCGTCTGGTCCATGCAGCTGGTCGTCAGCTCGCTCGTCTCCCCCGTCCTCGCGCACCTGCTGCCGCCGTCCGAGTTCGGCGTGCTCGCGTCCGCCATCGCGCTCTTCCAGGCGCTCGGCGTCCTCGCCGTGGCCGGACTCGACCAGGCGGCGGTGCTGCAACGCGCCGAGGACGGCGACGACCGTCGGGCCCGCGGGCTCGTCCCGGTCGGTGCGGTCCTCGCGACCCTCGTCACGCTCGCGGCGCTGGGGTCGCTGCCGGCGTGGGGTGACGCGGCCGGCTTCGTCGGCCAGCACCCGCTCCTCCTGGTCGCGGTGCTCTGGACGCTGCCCGCGGCGGTCGTGCAGACGTCGCTGGCGCTCCTCGTGGCGCAGGACCGGATCCGCGTCTTCGCGGTCACCAGCCTGCTGTCGTCGGTGGGCGGCTCGGTCATCGGCCTCGGCCTCCTCGTACTCGTGCACGCCGACGCGACCACCTACGCCTGGGGCGGCGTGGTCGCGCAGGGCGTGGCGATGGTGATCGGCGTCGTCGCCGTCCACCCGCGCCTGCGGGGGCTGGTCGACCACGCGACGACGGCACGCGCCTTCCGGCTCGGCGTGCCGATCGCGCTGGGCAACCTGTCCTACTTCGTCCTGAACGCCGGGGACCGCATCGTCGTGCAACGCCTCCTCGGACCCGACGAGGTGGCCCGGTACCAGATCGCCTACGTCGTCGGTTCGGCGGTCGTCCTGCTCCTGACCTTCACGAACAGCGCGTGGGCGCCGCACTTCGCCGCGCTCCGCGACGCCGCCGCACGACGGCGCCTCGCGATGCACGCGCGTGACGAGCTGTACCTGCTCCTCGCGCCGGTGCTCCTCGCCGTGACCCTCGTGTCGCCGGTCGCGCTCCCGGTGCTGGCACCGCCCTCGTACCGGGTCGAGGAGCTGTCGGTCGTGGTGTTCGTCGTCGCCCTGACGGCCTTCCCGGTCGTCGCGAGCGGCGCCACCGGACGACTGCTCGTCGTGGAGCGCCGCGGTGTCGCCGTCGGCGTGATCGCCGCCACCGCCGCCGCTGTGAACGTCGGCGCGAACCTGCTGCTCGTCCCACCGCTCGGCATCGCCGGCGCCGCGCTGTCCACGGTGCTGTCGTACGCGCTGCTCGCCGTGCTGCAGCAGGCCGCGCTGCGGGACCGGAGGCAGTGGCGTGGACCCGCCCGCCGGGTCCCCCACGTCGTGGTGCCGGCCGTGCTCCTGGCTGCGGCCTCCCTGCTCGCCCCGCAGGACACCGTCTGGGACGTCGTGCGCATCGTCGGCGTCGTCGCCTGCCTGCCCTGGTTCCTGCAGCGGCTCCGGGCGGCCCGCGGCGGCTCGCGCTGACCTGCACCCGCGCGCACCGACGCCCGCCCGGGCAGCACGCGCGAGGCCCCCGGTACCCACGCGGGGTACCGGGGGCCTTGCATCTGCCGGGGTCAGACCGCGACGGGCTCCGGAGCCGGCGCCGCCGCCCGCACCACGACGGCGCCGAACGTCCGCCCGACCGCGTACCCGGTCACCGTGGCGACGACGCTCGTCACGATCGCGAGCGCACGGACACCACCACCACGGCCGACCGCCCCGAGCTCGCGCAGGAGCGCACCCGGCAGCACCCGGGTCAGGTAGGTGCCCTCGCTCGAGAGCGAGTCCCGCGCACCGACCCGTCGGCTCAGGACGGCCTTCGAGATCCCCTCGTAGTAACTGCGACGACGGACGTACCGCATCGACACCCGGTCGGCCGACACGCGGTGCGAGACGTTCGACCGCGGCTCGTAGCGGATCCGGGCCGTCGGGCGCATCTGGGCGATCCGGATGCAGAGCTCGGTCTCCTCGCAGCCCAGCGGCTGGTTGCCGACCCGACCGATGCCGGACCGGAACCCGCCCGCGGCGAGCAGGACGTCCCGCCGGAACGCCATGCTCGAACCGATCACGTTCCGGACGTCGCCGGCCTCGGTCGGCAGCCCGGTGTAGCTGCAGCCGACGATCCAGAGCAGCTCGTCCGGGAACGGTCCGGCGCCGGTGGTGTCCGGCCACGACGGGGTCGCGCGGCCGCCGACCCCGACGACGTCGGGCAGCTCGAGGGACTCGACGAGGTGCATCAGCCAGTCCGGGTCCGCCGCGGCGTCGTCGTCGAGGAAGGCCACGACGTCGGACGCGGCGAGTGCCACGCCCGTGTTCCGGGCGCCGGACAGGCCGCGCTCCTCGGCGTTCGGGACGACCCGCAGCTCGGGCCACCTGGCCGCGGCGCGGAGCAGCAGCTCGGGCTCGTGGTCGATCACGACGACGACCTCGGTGGCCTCGGGCTGCCGCTTCGCCGACTCCACGGCTGCCTGCAGGTCGCCCCAGCGCTGCTGGGTGTAGGCGCAGATGACGACCGCGACCGTGGGCAGGCTCACGCGGCTTCCTCGTCGAGGACGGCCACCGGCTCCGCAACGGCGCGGGCGCGCACCGGCGTCGGCGCGAGACGGGCGC
The DNA here is from genome assembly GCF_028307415.1 of Curtobacterium uvaldense. Taxonomy (NCBI): domain Bacteria; kingdom Bacillati; phylum Actinomycetota; class Actinomycetes; order Micrococcales; family Microbacteriaceae; genus Curtobacterium; species Curtobacterium uvaldense. Next base: position 6,355 of record NZ_JAQMHU010000047.1, read on the forward strand.
GGGCGGCGACCTCGCCGGCGCGACGACGCTCGTGCATGATCGAGGTGAGGACGCGGATGCCGTCGCTCACGGCGTTGAGGTTGCTCGTGCCGTGCACGCGGAGCTTCTCGTGGCTCGGGACCTCGGTGATCGCGAAGCCGGCGGCGGACCACCGGCAGGTCAGGATCGTCTCGATCTCGAAGCCGTCACCCCACCGCATCGATCCGTCGGCGGGCTGCGGGAGCGTCGAGGACAGCAGACCGACCGTCGGCAGCGTGTCCGCCCAGAACGCGTTGTAGCCGTAGCAGAGGTCCGTGTACCGCGCACCGAGCAGCAGGTTCGAGATGATGTTGAGCCCCTTGTTGCCGAGGCCCCGGATCACCGTGATGTCGTCGCTGCCGCCGCCGGGCGCGTACCGGGACCCCTTGGCGACGTCGGCACCGGCGACGAGGGCGTCGACGAAGCGCGGGATCTCGGCGGCGTCCGCTGAGCAGTCCGCGTCGAACATGACGACGACGTCGCCGGTGACCGCCTCGAAGCCGCAGGCCAGTGCGTTGCCCTTGCCCTTCCGGGTCTGCTGCACGACCGTGATCGACGGCATCAGGCGCCGCGCGGTCGCGACGGTGTCGTCGACCGAGTTCCCGTCGACGAGGATCACCTCGTGCACGGGCGGCAGCATCGGCAGGATGATCTCGAGGTTGCGCGCCTCGTTGCGTGCGGGGATGACGACCGAGACACGGGGGTCTCGGGGTCGGACGGTGGTGCTCATGGTGCTCCTGTCGGGTTCAGGCTGCGTGGGTCGTGTCCCGTCGGTCCGGCGCTGGGTGGGCGCCGGTGGGACGTGTGGGGATGGTCCGTGGGGCGGGTGGGGTGCTCTCACCGCGGGGACGGGGGTACGCCGTTCCCGCGGCGGTCCCACCTTCGTCCGCGCCGTGGTCACCGGTCAACGCGGCGCGGGGTGCGTTGCGGCAGCCGCGACCGCGCGTACGGAATCCCGCAAGCGGGCGCGGATCGTGCGGGCACGGCGGCCGGGAGGCACGTGCTGACGCTCCGACGCACCGCCCGACGCGCCACGTGGCGACCGGGAGGGGCGGGACGGGTGGACCGTTCGTCCGACGTCCCGCACGTCGTCGCGTCGCGGCGCGGGGTGCGGCCGCGCGACGGTCGCTGCGGTCCGGTACCGGGCCGGGCCGCAGCCCGCGGTGCGGGCGCACGGCGCGCCTCCCGGTCGGCACGCGGTCGGACCGCGTGCCGGATCAGGAGGTCCGGCGGGCGGCAGCCGAGCGGGCGCGCACCGTGTGACGGGACCGCGCGTAGCGACCGACACCCCGCAGCACGGCGCGGAGCTCGACGCCGCGCACCGCGGCGACCTCGCGGTCGAAGGCGCTGTCACCCGCTGCGGGGACGGGGTCGGAGCGCGCCGGCCCACCGGCGACGTCCGCTGCGGGGACTGCCGCCCCGGCGAGCAGGTGCCGGACCGCGCCGGGCGCGCGGACCAGCGCCATCCCGAGCGTCCGTGGCCGGAGGGCGGTCTTCGTCAGCCACGCCCCGAGCCCGGTGCCGTACCCGACCGCCTGGGTGCGGAGTGCGGCGACGTCGGCGCGGTGCCGGTGCCAGACCAGGGCGGAGGGCTCGACCGCGAGGGCCGCGCCGGAGAGCACCACGCGGGCGAAGACGTCGATGTCCTCGCCGCCGCCCGTGGCGGTGCCGACGCCGAGCGCCTCGTCGAAGCCCCCGAGCGCGAGCACCGCGTCACGGCGCATCGCGAAGTTCGCCCCGGTGCCGTAGTCGCCCACCGAGAACGGGAAGAGCGGCCGGTCCGCCGGCGGGGCGGTGAGCCGGAACACCCGCGGGGTGAGGTTCCGCGACCAGGTCACCCGTTCGTCGAACCAGCGCTGGGCCGGCGTGCGGAGCTCGCCGCTCGCCACGAGCCCGCTGACGCACACGACGTCCTCCCCGCGGGCGAAGCCGGACGCGAGGGCACGGAGCCACCCGCGGTCGACCACCACGTCGTCGTCGGTGAACGCGACGACCTCGCCGCGGGCGGCGCGGACACCGGCGTTCCGGGCGCTGGACAGCCCGGGCGTCGGCTCGAGCACGTACCGGATGCGCGGGTCGGTGCCGGGCGCGGTGACGAGTCGACGGGTGGCGTCGTCGGACGGCGCGTTGTCGACCACGACGACCTCCAGGTCGGGGTGGTCGAGCGCGAGGACCGACCGCAGGGCGTCGGCGAGCTGGTCGGCGCGGTCGCGGGTGCAGAGCACGACGGTCGTGCTCGGGAGCCGCACCGGCACGGGCGGGTGCTCGGCCGGGGGCAGCGCGTCGACGGCCGCGCGGAGCTCGGAGGCGTCGACCGCCCCGTCGGTGACGGGCAGGTCGACGAAGCCCCGGGGCGACGTGCCCGCACGGACGAGGAGCCGCGCCGTCCGGTGGCCGGCGGCGTCCGCCAGCGGGATCGCGACGTCGCCGTCGGGGACCTCGTGCGCGTCGACGGCGCCGACCCAGACCGCACCCGGCCAGGTGGGCGGCTCGGGGCTCGCCATCGTGCGCTCGAGCACGAGGCGGGACGACGACGGTCGCGGCGGCGTGGAGGTCATGGGACCACCGTCGTCGGCCCCGGCGGTGGCGTCAACGCGGCCGCGGGGAGCCTGCGGTTCCCCCGCAGGAGCGGACGCGACCGTGCGTGATGCCGCAATGCCGCAGGGCACCCGCACAACACCGTCGGCACCCTCGTCGGTGGCGGTCGACGATGGTCGACTTGCCTCGACAGCCGGCACCCGACCCGAAGGAACGCCCGATGCCCCTCACCACCGCGGTGGTCACCCCGTGACCGCGACGGCGCCCACGCGGGTGGAACTCCGCCGGGCGCACCGGGTGCACCGGTCCCCGCTGCCGGCGGTCGCTGCCGCGGTGCTGGCGTTCGCGGCGACGGCGGTGCTGCTCACCGGGACGACCGGTCCGGTGCAGACCGCCGTGGTCCTGACGGCGCTCCTCGTCGTGCCCGGGACGGCCGTCGTCCGGCCCCTCCGCCTGACCGAGCCGGTGAGCCGGGCGGCGCTCGTCCTCGTCGCCGGTGCCGCGGTCGACACCGTCGTCGCCCTCGCCATGGTCTGGACCCAGCGCTGGGCCCCCGTCCCGGCGGCGGGCCTCGTCCTCGTCGTCAGCGGCTGGGCGGCGCTGGCGCACGGGGTCGTCACGGCCCGGTCGTCCGACCGGGCGTCGGTGCAGCACGCCGTCCGCTCCGCCTGGGCAGCACGCCGCGACGGTACGGTCGTCCGGCTCGCGGTCGGCGGCGGCGTGCTCGTCACGGGAGTCGCGCTCTGGGTCGTCGGCACGGCGCAGACCACCAGAGGGGCGCTCGGCGAGTGGGGCCTGCTCACCGCCGTCCCCCCGGTGTGGTGGGTCGGTGCCGGTACGGTCCTCGCGGTGACCGTCGTCGCGCTGGTCGACCGTCGGTTCCCGGCCGCGCTCGGCACCGCCACCGCCGCCGTGCTCGTCGTGGTCGTGTACGGCACGGCGAACCTCGCGGCTGCCGAGCCCCGACCGCCCTGGGTCTTCAAGCACATCGCCGTCACCGCGTACATCCAGCAGCACGGCTCGGTCGACCCGGCGATCGACATCTACAACCGCTGGCCGGGCTTCTTCGCGGTGAGCGCCTTCCTCGGTTCCGTCACGGGGACCACGGACGCCGCCGCGCCGGTCCGCTTCGTGGAGGTCGCGTTCGCCCTGCTCGACGGTGCCCTCGTCCTCGGCATCGCCCGGGCGCTCGGGCTCCGGGGCCGCTGGGCGGTCACGGCCGCCGTGGTCTTCAGCGCCGCGAACTGGGTCGGTCAGGACTACTACTCACCGCAGGCGTTCGCCTTCGCGCTCTTCCTCGCCGTCGTGCTCGTCGTGCTCACCACGCTGCGCAGCACCCCGAACGCGCTCGGGCGCCGGATCGTCGGTGTCGTCTCCCGGCTGCTCCGGGCCCGCCGGGCACCGATCGTGCCGACCTGTGGGACCGCCGCGGCCGTCGACCCCGGTACCGCCGCCACCCGCACCGCGACCGTCACCGCGGTGGTCCTGGTCGTGCTCCTCCAGGCGGTGATCACGGCGTCGCACCAGCTCACGCCCTACGTGCTCGTCGCCGCGTTCGTCCCGCTCGTCGTGATCGGGGTCGTCCGACCCTGGTGGACCGCGCTGCCCGTCGTCGCCGCACCGCTGCTGTACCTCCTGCCGAACCTCGACTACGTGCAGGAGAAGTTCGGCCTGACCACCGGGTTCGACCCGGTGAGCAACGCCACGGCCGCCTCGACGTCGATCGCGATCCCGTCGCTCGCGACCACCCTGCAGAGCCGCGGGGTGCTCGCCCTCACCGCCCTGGTCGCGGTCGTCGCCCTGGTCGGCATCGTGCGGACGGTGCGTGCCGGTCACGGCCACCGGGCACTGCTCGTGCTCTGGCTCGCCGCGTGCCCGGTCGTGCTCGTCCTCGGGCAGAGCTACGGGGGTGAGGGCAGGTTCCGCGTCGTGCTCTTCTCGGCGCCCTTCCTGGCGATCGCCGCCGTCCACGCGCTGCACGGGCGTCGGCTCCGTCTCCTGCTCACCGGCGCACTGGTCGGCGTCACGACGCTGCTCTTCGTCGCGACGACGTTCCAGGCCGAGCAGGCGAACCGGACGCCAGCCGGCGAGGTCCTGGCGGCGCGGTGGCTGGACGGCCGCTTCACGGCGGACGACACCCTGACGACCGTCGGCGGCTTCCCTGCCGTCATCGGCGCCGGGTACCCCGCGTACCTGCAGCGCTGGGGCCAGGTGCAGTCGCTGGGCGACCTCACGCAGTGGTACCCGGACGGCATCACGCCGGCCGACCTCGACGAGTCGCTCGCGGACCGGGCGCACGGCGGGGACGCGTGGCTGGTGTTCTCCGACGCCGAGCGCGCGGACGTGGTCGCCCGCGGCACCGCGACGGGCGCGGAGGTCGACGCCCTCGAACGTTCGGCAGCGGATCGCGGGACGCTGCGCTACGACCGCGACGGTGTCCGGATCTACGAGGTCGCCCGTGCGGCGTGAGCCCGCGACGCCCGAACCGGGCCCCACACGGCGCGACGTGCTGCGCCGCGGTGCGGTCGTCGCGGGACTCGTCGGCGCCGCGGCGCTGACCGGCACCGTGGCCGTCGTCCTGCCGACGGCGATCCGCCGGGCCGACCGTGCCGTGCCCGCGGAGATGCCCTCGGGGACGGTCGAGTCGGGCGGGGTCCGCTGGGTCCCGTACCTCGCCGAGGACTTCGACCGCGACGCCGCCCACGGCGACCTGCTCGCGGTCTACCCGGCGATGGCCGAGTACCGCGGGTTCCGCGACACCTCGGGCAAGGGGATCTACCACCCGGACGAGGTCGTCTCGGTCCACGACTCGACGCTCGACTTCCACCTGCGGACCGAGGACGGTCAGCCACTCGTCGCGGCCGTGCTGCCCGCGGGCTACCGGTCGTACACGCACCAGCGCGTCTCGATCCGCTACCGGGCCGGTGACGCCCCCGGCTACAAGTTCGTGATGCTCCTCTGGCCGCTGTCGGGCGACTGGAACGAGGGCGAGATCGACTGGCCGGAGGGCGACCTGGGCGGCGACGTCCGCCCGGTGTCGGCGGTGCCGGGCAGCTTCGACGCTGCGGACCGCACCATGCGGTTCCTGCCGGAGGACGCTCCGACGGTGCCGGGCGGCCAGCAGGACTGGCACGTCGCCACCGTCGAGTGGACCGCCGACGTCGTGCGCTTCTGGTGGGACGGTGCACTCGTCGCCTCGACGGCGGGCGCCGTGCCGAGAGTGCCGATGCGCGTCACCCTGCAGGCCGAGACCGCGATCGGCGACGCCCGCGTGCCGGCGGGGTCCGACGGGCACGTGCTCGTCGACTGGGTCGTGGCGTACCGCGCGGCCGACTGACGCCGAGCGGGCTCCTGCCCGGACGCCGACCACGACGGACCGACCGTCGACACCTCCGGGACACCGGCGCTCCTCGGTGCCGGCGTCTCCTCGGTGCCGGCGTCTCCTCGGTGCCGGCGTCCGGTGTCGTTCCGGGCGTTCCGCGTCCGTTCGCGCGCCCGGTGTTGATTCGGGCGTTCCGTGTCGATCCGGGCGTGTCTCCTCGTACGAGGCGCCCGGGAACGGGAAAAGCCCCCGGGATCTCCCGGGGGCTTTTCCTTCGAGCTGGGGTACCTGGACTCGAACCAAGAACGACGGTACCAGAAACCGCTGTGTTGCCAATTACACCATACCCCAAAAGGCCTGCTGGCCTTCCGTTCCCCGTTGTCCGGGGCACGATCAACTACTGTACAGCATCCCGGAGGTCCTCGAGACCACCCACCAGGTCCCGGTGCACCGCGGCTGCCGTCGACGCCCCGTGACCGGCTGCCACGACGAGCTGCTCGGGACCCGGCGGGGTGACGTCCCCGACGGCGTACAGCCCGGGCACCCGGGTCCGACCGACGCGGTCCGCGCGGAGGAGCCCTTCGGCGTCCCGGTCCGCCGGCGCGTCGAGCCAGTCGAGGTCGGCGTGCCACAGGGGTCGCACGAACGCTCCGGTGTGCGGCCGCACGTCGCCGTCCGCCAGGCGGACACCGGTGAGGCCGTCCCGACCGCCCTCGAGGTCGGCCACGGGCCGTTCGTCGACCGTCACGCCCGCCGCCGACAGTCGCGCACGGCCGGCATCGTCCAGCACCGCGGCACCGTTCGTGTAGACCACCAGGTCGTCGGTCCACGAACCGACGAGCAACGCGCGGTCCACCACGTCGGACGTCTCGCACAGGAACGCGAGGGGCTGCCCTGCGTGCTCGTACCCGTCGCACTCGACGCAGCTGTGCACCGACGTGCCGTAGAGGGCTCGCAGGGACGGCAGTGCCGGGAACTCCTCCCGGAGCCCCGTCGCGACCACGACGGCCCTCGCGCGGGCCCGCAGCTCGGCCCCGCGGGAGGAACCGTGCACCGACCAGCCGTCACCGTCGCGGGCCACACGGTCGACGACCGACTGCACGACGGTCGCCTCCGGGTAGGACTCGACCTCGACCCGGCCGAGCTTCCGGAGCTCGAGCGGCGAGATCCCGTCGCGCGTGACGAAGCCGTGCGAACGGAGTGTGGCAGCGTTGCGCGGTCGGTTCGCGTCGACGAGCAGCACCGTCCGCCGGGCGCGGACCAGGTTGAGCGCAGCGCTCAGCCCGGCCGGACCGGCACCGATGACCGCGACGTCGACGGACAGGCCGTCGCCGTCCCGCGCACCCGGAGTCGTCACCACGACGGTGTCAGCGGTCCGCGAGTCGGCGGAGACGGGTGAGTGTGGACTCCTTGCCGAGGATCTCCATGGACTCGAACAGCGGCGGGCTGATCCGGCGCCCGGACACGGCGACGCGGAGCGGTCCGAACGCCACGCGCGGCTTGAGGCCCATGCCGTCGATGAGGGACGACCGCAGGGCTGCCTCGATCGACCCGGTCGTCCAGTCCTCGACGCCCTCGAGCGCGGTGACCCCGGCGTGGAGCACGTCCCCGGCGTCGTCCTTCAGCGTGGCGCGGGCGTCGTCCTCGACCACGAGCTCGTCGTCGGTCGTGAACAGGAAGCCGAGCATCGCCGGAGCCTCGCCGAGGAGCTGCATGCGCTCCTGGACCAGCGGGGCCGCAGCCGCGAGCACCCGCTCCTGCTCGGCGGTCGGCGGCACCGACACGAAGTCCGTCAGGTACGGCAGCAGGCGTCCGCGGAAGTCGTCGGCGTCGAGCAGACGGATGTGGTCACCGTTGATCGCCTCGGCCTTCTTGTGGTCGAAGCGGGCGGGGTTCGGGTTCACGTCGACGACGTCGAACGCGGCGACCATCTCGTCCGACGAGAAGACGTCGCGGTCCGGGCCGATCGACCAGCCGAGCAGCGCGAGGTAGTTGAGGAGCCCCTCCGGCACCATGCCGGCGGCACGGTGGTGGAACAGGTTCGACTCGGGGTCGCGCTTCGAGAGCTTCTTGTTGCCCTCCCCCATGACGTACGGGAGGTGTCCGAAGCGGGGGACGACGTCGGTGATGCCGACCTCGACGAGCGCCTCGTACAGCGCGATCTGCCGCGGGGTCGACGACAGCAGGTCCTCACCGCGAAGCACGTGGGTGATCCCCATCAGGGCGTCGTCGACCGGGTTCGTGAACGTGTACAGCGGCTTGCCGTTGGGGCGGACCACCACGAAGTCCGGGAAGGTGCCCTGCTTGAAGGTGATCTCGCCGCGCACCAGGTCGTCGAAGCTGAGGTCGCGGTCGGGCACCCGGAGCCGCAGCGCCGGCTGCCGCCCCTCGTCGCGGAACGCCTGGCGCTCGGCCTCGGTCAGGTCGCGCTCGTGGTTGTCGTACCCCTGCTTCGGGTCGCGACCGGCGGCCGTGTTCCGGGCCTCCATCTCCTCCGGTGTCACGTACGACTCGTAGACGTGGCCGGACGCACGCAGCTTCGCGATGACGTCCTCGTACACGTCCGAGCGCTCGGACTGGCGGTACGGACCGTGCGGACCGCCCACCTCGACGCCCTCGTCCCAGTCGAGCCGGAGCCACCGGAGCGCGTCGAGGATCTGCTCGTAGGACTCCTCGCTGTCCCGAGCGGCGTCGGTGTCCTCGATGCGGAACACGAGCTTGCCGCCGGTGTGGCGCGCGTAGGCCCAGTTGAACAGGGCCGTCCGGATGAGCCCCACGTGCGGGGTCCCGGTCGGGCTCGGGCAGAAACGGACTCGGACGTCGGAGCCGGTGGCAGTGGTGAACGGTGCAGTCATGACCACACGATCCTACCGGCGCGCCACGCTACCCGACCTGCGGTGGCGGTGTGCGGGTCGGCCCGGAAACGGAGGAAACCCCTGACCGATCACGGTCAGGGGTTTCCTGGTGTTGCTGAAGTTGAGTCCGGCGGCGTCCTACTCTCCCA
>NZ_JAQMHU010000048.1:0-13756 GCF_028307415.1 Curtobacterium uvaldense
GTCAGGCGCCGCGGGCGAGCCGGGCGGCAGCGTCGACCAGGCGCGCGGTCGCCGGGTGCTCCGGCGCGCCGAGCACGCGCTCCGCGGGGCCCCGCTCGACGACGCGGCCGTCGTCCACCACGAGCACCTCGTCGGCCATCCGCCGGACGGCGCGCAGGTCGTGCGACACGAACACCATCGCCACACCGGTCTCGTCGCGCAGTCGTTCGAGCAGCGTGAGCACCGCGTCCTGCACGGTCGCGTCGAGTGCCGTCACCGGTTCGTCGAGGACGACCACCTCGGGCGACGTCGCCAGCGCCCGGGCGATCGCCAGTCGTTGCCGCTGTCCGCCGGAGAGCGTGCGCGGGGCGCGTGACCGCAGGTCTGGGTCGAGTCCCACCTGACGGAGTGCGGCGTCGACCGGGTCGGCCAGACCACCCCGCGCCCGCCGCTCCTGCCCGCGGGACAGGGCGTCCGCGAGCACCCGTCCGACGCTCCACCGCTCGTCGAAGGTCGCCCCGGGGTCCTGCACGACAGCCGCCACCCGGTGCCGACGAGCCCGGCGCTCGCGCTCGGGCAGGGGCACCCACGGGTCGCCGTCGAGCGTGACGGTGCCGGCGTCCGGCGTCTCGAGTCCGAGCAGCATCCGCGCCACCGTCGTCTTGCCCGACCCGGAGGCGCCGATCACACCCGTCACGCGACCCGGTCGCACGGTGATCGACACGTCCTGCACGGCGGGTACCCCGTCGAAGGAACGGGTCAGTCCGGAGCCCTCGACGAGCGGGGCCGACGGCGCACCGGGGCCGGGCACCCGTCCCACGGCCCGGCGTGTGTCCGCCCGTGCCGCCCGCACCAGGGCTGCGGTCGCCGGGTGCTGCGGTGCTGCGAAGACCTCGGCGACCGGTCCGTGCTCGACCACCGTCCCCTCGTCGACGACGAGCACCCGGTCCGCCCACCCGGCGACGAGCCCGAGGTCGTGCGTGATGACCAGCAGCCCGGCGCCGCGGTCCTGCACGGCCCGGAGCTGCTCCATCACGGTGACGGCCACGGCGGCGTCGAGGGCGGTCGTCGGTTCGTCCGCCACCACGAGCGCGGGGGAGGCCACGGTCGCCGCCGCGATCAGCGCGCGCTGTCGCATGCCGCCGGAGAGCGTGCCGGAGCGCCGGCCGTCGGTCGCCATCGCGGGGTCGAGCCCCACGCCCGCCAGTGCGGCGCGCACGGCATCGACCCGTCCTGCTGCGCGCAGGTCGGTGTGCAGGCGCAGGGCGTCGGCGACCTCGCGGCCGACGGGGCGGAGGGGGTCGAGTGCGCCGAGGGCCTCCTGGCCGACGTAGCCGACGGTGCTCCCGCGGAGCCGACGCCAGCGCCGCTCGGCGAGCCCGCGCACGTCGGAGCCGACGAGGTCGAGGCGGTCGGCGGTGACCGCGGCACCCGCTGCGGAGAGCCCGAGCACCGCCCGGGCGGTCACGGTCTTGCCGGAGCCGGACGCCCCGACCAGGGCGACGCACTCACCGGCGTCGACGTGCAGGTCGACGCCGTGCACCACCGTCGCGCCGTCGATCGACACCGCGAGCCCGCGGACGTCGAGCACGCGGGTCCCCACCGGCCGTGCTGCACCGGTCCGTCCCGCGACGTCGTCGGGCCCCCGCTCGGAGCCCCTCACCGCACGGCCCCCGTCCGCCGCACCGCACGGCCGAGCACCGTCACCGCGGTCGCCAGCACCACGATGGCGAGGCCCGGGAAGGTGCTCATCCACGGCGCGGTCAGCAGGTAGGTGCGGCCGTCCGCGAGCATCGCACCCCACTCCGGCGCGGGCGGCGGGGTCCCGACCCCGAGGTAGCTGAGCGCCGACGCCCACACGACCGCCTGGCCGACCCCGAGCGTGGCGACGGCGACGACGGGCCAGAGTGCCGCGGGCAGGACGTGCCGGAACACGATCCGGCCGGGGGAGCGGCCCTGCAGCACGGCGGTCTCGACCACCTGCGACGACCGCGCACTCCGGACCAGGCCGCGGACGATCCGGGCGTACCCGGGCGCCGTGGCGAACCCCACCGCCAGGGTCGCGGGCACCGGTCCGGGGCCGGTGACCGCGATGACGACGAGCGCGACGAGCAGCAGCGGCAGCGCGAACGCCACCTCGGTGACCCGGCCGACGACCGCGTCCACGATCCGACCACCGAGTCCGGCGAGCGTGCCGAGCAGGATCCCGGTGAGACCGCCGACGAGCGTCGCGGCGACCCCGACCACGAGTGACGCCCGTGTCCCCGCGACCACGCGCGCGAGCACGTCGCGTCCGGACTCGTCGGTGCCGAAGGGGTGCGCCGGTCCGGGTGGCGTCAGGGCGTCGGCGGGGTGCACCGCGAGCGGGTCGCCGCCGCCGAGCAGCGCCGGCCAGACCGCCGCCAGCACCGCGACCGCGACGACGACCGCCGCGACCGAGCCCGCCGGGCCGAGCGTCCCCCCACGGAACCGCTCGGACCGTCGGGCCCGCCCCTCGGACGCACCGGCCGGGAGGCCCGGGTCGAGCACCCCGCTCACCGTGCGTCCACCCCGCCCTGCGTGCGCACGCGCACTCGCCCCACGCGACCGGCCGGGCGTCGGTCGCGGGTCCGCGGGTCCACCGCCCGCTCGACCAGGTCCGCGACCGCCAGCACGACGACGTACGCCGCGGCGGACACGAGGGCGATCCCGGCCACCAGGGGCATGTCCCGCTGGGTGACCGCGGTGACCAGGGCACGACCGATCCCGGGCAGCGCGAAGACCGACTCGACGACCACGGCACCGGAGACCAGCGAGCCGAAGGCCCACGCGGACAGGGCGATCCCGGGGAGCGCCGCGTGCCGGAGCAGGTGACGACCGAACAGTCCGACGCGGGTCTCCCCGCGGCCGCGGGCTGCGAGGGCGAACGCGGAGCGCTGGGCGTCGACCACGCCGTCGCGGACCGTCTCGGCGAGGTACCCCGCGACCGGCACGGCGACGGTGAGCACGGGCAGGACCCAACCGCGCAGGCTGCCGTCCGACACCGCCGGCACCCACCCGAGTGCGCTCGCGAAGACCACGATGAGCACGCTGCCGAGCCAGAAGTGCGGCACGACGCTCGCCGTCACGGTGATCGCGCCGGTCAGGGCCGCGGCGATCCGCCCGCGCTGCGTCGACCACCACGCGGCGCCGATCGCCAGGACCCAGGCGACGACGAGCCCGGCGACCGCGAGCGTCAGCGTCACGGGGACCTGCTGCGCGAGGAGCTCGGACACGGGCGTGCGGAACGCGTACGAGTCGCCGAGGTGCCCGGTCACCAGGCGCCCGAGGAACACCGCGTACTGCACGAGCACCGGCCGGTCGAGGCCGTACTCGCGGCGGACCGCCTCGACCGCCTGCGCCGAGGCCTGGGACCCGGGGCCGCCGAGGATCGCCAGCGCCGGGTCACCCGGGATCAACCGGATCGCGACGAAGACGATCGTGGCGACCGCCCAGAGCACCCCGATGCCGCCGGCCGCACGGCGGAGACCCCACAGGACCCACGCCGACCACCCGCGACGGGTGCCGGTGCGTGGCGGACGCGGGGCGGGCCTCCCGGCCGGCTCGCCCGTCAGCGCGCGATCCACGCGGTGCCGAACCACGGGGTGGAGACCGACGTGGTCTCGATGCCGTGGACGGCGGAGCGGTACAGGAAGTGGTTCTGCTGGTCGTAGAGCGGCAGGACGGTGCCGCTCGCCAGGATCCGCTGCTGCGCCTGGCGGTACAGGTCGCCGCGCTCGTCGGCGTCCGACGTGCGTGCCGCACGCTCCAGCAGGTCGTCGACCGTCGGGTCGTCGAGCTGCGCGAGGTTCGCGAAGTAGCCCGACGGTGCGGGCTCGATGCTCGCGCTGTCGTACAGGATGCGGAGGACGTCCGGGCCGACCTTGGTGTACGGCGCGCTGACGACGTCGTACTCGTTCGCGGCGAGGGCGGCGTACCAGCTGGAGAGGTCGAGCTCCTCGAGCCGCACGTCGAACCCGACCGCCTTCTCCGAGGCCTGGACCTGCTGGAACAGGCTGCGCTCCGCGGGCACCGACTGGTTCGTCGACACCGGGAAGGTGACGGTGAGCCGCTGCCCGTCCTTCTCGCGGACGCCGTCGCTGCCGACCTTCCAACCGGCCTCGTCGAGCAGGCGTCCCGCCGTCTTCGGGGAGTACTCGAACAGCGCCGGGTCGGAGTACCCGTCGGGCTCGACGCTCGACAGCACCGAGTACGAGCGCTTCGCGGTGCCGAGGAAGAGGCTCTGCAGGCCCGGGTCGATCTCGGCGCCGGCGATGAAGGCCTTCCGGACCGCCTCGTCGCGGAACACCCCGTGCCCGGAGTTCAGTTCGAGGCGGTTCGAGGCGCCGGGGCGCGGGGCGTCGAGGTCGCGGATCGCGCCCTTCGTCGAGGCGCTCTTCAGCTGGTCGGGCTGGGCGTTGTCGATGACGTCGACCTGGCCGGCCTGCAGTGCGGCGTAGCGCGAGGTCGCGTCGGGCAGGAAGCGCCACGTGATGCCGTCGAGGCGGGGCTCCGTCGAGCCGGTGAGCGGCGTGTACCCGTCGTTCTTCGCCAGGGTGATGCGATCGCCCCGCTGCCACTCCGTGACGCTGAACGGGCCGGTGCCGACGGGGGATGCGCAGTTCGTCGCCTGCGGACGCTGCAGGGCCTTCGGCGACTCCATGCCGACCCAGGGCTGCGAGAACGACTCGAGCAGCGCGCTGTCCGGGCGGCTCAGGGTCAGCGTGACGGTGTGGTCGTCGGTCGCCGTGGCCTTCGTGATCGACTGCAGGGCGAGGTAGCCCGTGCTCGACGCCGTCGTCGGGTCCTGCACGTGCTCGATGTTCGCGACGACGGCGGCCGCGTCGAACGGGGTGCCGTCGGAGAACGACACGTCCGTGCGCAGGTCGAGCGTCAGGGTCTTCCCGTCGTCGCTCGTCGTCCACCCGGTCGCGAGGGCCGGCGTCGGCTTCCCTGCCCGGTCGAGCCCGGTGAGCATCTCGATGTACTGCGTCGACAGCAGGGCCTGCGGGTAGTTGCCGCCGACGTGCGGGTCGAGGCAGGTCGGCTCGGCGTCGCCGGAGGCGTACGTGAGCGTCCCGCCGCTGACCGGCGTGCCGGCGTCGGTGGCGGTGCCGCCGCCGGTGCAGGCGGTCAGGGCCAGCAGGACCGCGGTGGCTCCCGCGGCGGTGAGGAGCGCGCGGGCGCGTGTTTTCTGTACTCGGTCCAAGATCATGGCTGCACGAGTCTAGCGGTTTACTGGCGGCATGGACGAGACGATGCGCCGCGGTGGCCGCCCCCGACGCTCGAGTGCCGAGGTCCTCGCCGACGCGGCTGCCGAGCTGTTCCTCGAGCAGGGGTACGCGAGGACGACCGTCGACCAGATCGCGGCCCGGGCCGGGGTGAGCCGAGCGACGTTCTTCAACTACTTCGGGGCGAAGTCGGACGTGCTCTGGCTGGAGCTCGACGCCGCGGTGGCCGACCTGCCCGCGTTCCTCACCGCCTCGACGGAGTCCTCGCCCGTGCGCGCCGTGGAGCAGGCCGTGCTCGCCGCGGCGCGGGCGCACGACCCGGACCGGGTGCCGTGGGCGATCGCCCAGGCCGAGGTGATGGACATCGGCACCGAGCTCGTCGCCAGTGTGGCGGCGCGGGTGATGGCACAGCACGGGGCGGTCTCGGCGTTCGTCGGCTCGCGGACGGGGGAGCACCCGACGTCCCTGTGGCCGCAGACCGTGTCCGGGGCGATGCTCGGGGCCGCGGCGGCGGCGTTCGGGGTGTGGGTCGCCGACGGTGTCGCCCGCAGGTCCCTCGTCGAGTACGTCGGCGCGGCGCTGACCCCGGTCGCGGCAGGCCTCGACGCGCGCTGAGGCGACGGGCGCTACTCGGTGCGGAGCGTCCCGGCACCGCCGGCCGCGACGTCCTCCACCGTGCCGTCGCGCACGATCCCCGGGACGTCGCCGTCCCCTCGGGCCGCGAGCGACGCGTCGCCCGGGATGCTCAGGGTGAGGACGGCCTCCTCGATGTACTGGCTCTCCTCGAGCGACGCCTCGACCCGACGGAGCCGGACCGCGACGTGGTCCTCGAGCTCGTTGCCGGTCAGGTCGACCGCCGCCACCAGGAACACCCGGGACGGTCCGACGAACTCCAGGTGCAGGTAGGTGACGCGCTCCACCTCGTCGCGACGGAGCAGCTCGGTGAGCACGGCGTCCTCGAGCTCGGGGGACGTCGCCTCGCCGACCAGGAACCGGCGGTTGCGCTCGATGAGGACGATCGCGACGACCCCGAGCAGGAGTCCGACCGCGATGGAGCCGATCGCGTCGAACACCGCGAGGCCGGTGAGCTGGTGCAGCAGCACGCCGAGGAACGCGATCACGAGGCCGACCAGCGCCGCGGCGTCCTCGGCGAAGACCGCCCGGAGCGTGGGGTTCGACGACTGCAGCACGTGGCGGAGCACCGGGACGCGGCGCTTCGTGGCGGCTCCGTGTGCCTGGCGGTAGGCCTGCAGGAAGCTCGTGCCCTCGAGGACGAACGCGATGCCGAGCACGACGTAGTTGAGCACGACGTCCTCGGCCGGACCGGTCTCGCCGAGCTCGGTGATGCCGTGCCAGATCGACACGACGGCACCCGCGGTGAAGAGGCCGAACGCGGCGAACATCGACCAGATGTAGGTCTCGCGACCGTACCCCAGCGGGTGCTTCCGGTCCCGCTTCTTCGCGCCGCGTCGTTCGGCGACGAGCAGGAAGATCTCGTTGCCCGTGTCGGCCCACGAGTGCGCGGCCTCCGCGGTCATCGACGCCGAGCCCGAGATCAGGGAGGCGACGGTCTTGGCGATGGCGACGAGCAGGTTGGCGGCGAAGGCGATGACGACGGTGAGCAGGGACTCCGGACGGTCCTGCTTCTCGGACGAGGGCATCGCTCCAGCATGCTCCGACTCTTGTAGACTCGTCCCACCAGGCGTCGAACCGGCCATCACCGGTGAGCCTCCGGAAGAACGCGGCAGCACCACCGCCGTCAGTAGACCCGGGCGGACCGGACCGCACCCCATCCGGCGAACGAGCGGTCGGTCGCAGCGCGAGCAGCGTCCGGCAAGCGAGGTGGTACCGCGGAGCACGCTCCGTCCTCGTGGAGACGAACCGAACCCACAGGAGCAGCTCGTGGCCTACCCCCTCAACGTCCCCACCGACGGTGTCGTCCCGTCCCCGTCCTTCCCCGCCGTCGAGCAGGGCATCCTCGCCTTCTGGAAGGGCGACGACACGTTCCGGGCGTCGATCGACCAGCGCGAGGGCTGCACGGAGTGGACGTTCTACGACGGCCCGCCCTTCGCGAACGGCCTGCCGCACTACGGTCACCTGCTGACCGGCTACGCGAAGGACGTCTTCCCGCGGTACCAGACCATGCGCGGCAAGCAGGTGCACCGCCGCTTCGGGTGGGACACCCACGGGCTGCCCGCCGAGCTCGAGGCCATGCGGCAGCTCGGGATCACCGAGAAGCACGAGATCGACGACATGGGCGTCGACGTCTTCAACGCCGCGGCCAAGCAGTCCGTGCTGCAGTACACCGACGAGTGGCAGGCGTACGTCACCCGTCAGGCGCGCTGGGTCGACTTCGAGGACGACTACAAGACCCTCGACGTCACCTTCATGGAGAGCGTCCTGTGGGCGTGGAAGCAGCTCTGGGACAAGGGCCTGGCGTACGAGGGCTTCCGCGTCCTGCCGTACTGCTGGAACGACCAGACGCCGCTCTCGAACCACGAGCTGCGCATGGACGACGACGTCTACAAGATGCGCCAGGACCAGTCGGTCACGGTGTCGTTCCCGCTGCAGGGCGCCCGCGCCGCTGCACTCGACCTGACCGGGGTCCGCGCACTCGCCTGGACGACGACCCCCTGGACCCTGCCGACGAACGCGGCGCTCGCGGTCGGTCCGGACATCGCCTACGCGGTCGTGCCGGCCGGGCCGGGAGGCGCGGCTGACGGTGGCGACGCCGGCTCGGCTCGGTACCTCCTGGCTTCGGACACCGTGGCCGCCCACGCGAAGGAGCTCGGCTACGAGAGCGCGGACGACGCGCTCGCCGCCGTGCTCCGCACGGTCGTCGGCGCCGAGCTCGACGGCGTCGAGTACGAGCGCCTGTTCGACTTCCTCGCGGAGGCCGAGGGCTACGAGCACGCGTGGCGCATCCTCGTCGCCGAGTACGTCGAGACGGGTGAGGGCACCGGCATCGTGCACCAGGCCCCGGCGTACGGCGCCGACGACCAGGAGGTCTGCGCGGCCGCCGGCATCCCCGTGGTGCTGTCCCTCGACGAGGGCGGACTCTTCACGGCGCAGTTCGGCGACGTCGCCGGCATGCTCTGGTCGGACGCCAACAAGCCGCTGACGAAGGCCGTGCGCGAGGCGGGCCGACTGCTCCGCCAGGCCTCGTACGAGCACAGCTACCCGCACTGCTGGCGCTGCCGCAAGCCGCTCATCTACAAGGCGGTCTCGTCGTGGTTCGTCCGCGTCACCGAGTTCCGCGACCGCATGGGCGAGCTCAACCAGGACATCAACTGGGTGCCGGACAACGTCAAGGACGGTCAGTTCGGCAAGTGGGTCGGCAACGCGATCGACTGGTCGGTGTCCCGCAACCGGTACTTCGGCACGCCGATCCCGGTCTGGGTGTCGGACGACCCGGCGTACCCGCGCCAGGACGTCTACGGCTCGCTCGAGGAGCTCGAGCGCGACTTCGGTCGCCTGCCGCTGAACGCCGACGGCGAGGTCGACCTGCACCGTCCGTTCATCGACGAGCTGACCCGGCCGAACCCCGACGACCCGACGGGGCAGTCGACCATGCGACGCATCTCCGACGTGTTCGACGTGTGGTTCGACTCCGGCTCGATGCCGTACGCGCAGGTGCACTACCCGTTCGAGAACCGCGAGTGGTTCGAGGAGCACAGCCCCGCGGACTTCATCGTCGAGTACATCGGGCAGACCCGCGGCTGGTTCTACGTCATGCACGCGCTGTCGACCGCGCTGTTCGACCGCCCGGCCTTCCGGAACGTGATCAGCCACGGCATCGTGCTCGGCTCGGACGGCCAGAAGATGTCGAAGTCGCTCCGCAACTACCCGGACGTCTCCGAGGTGTTCGACCGCGACGGCGCCGACGCGATGCGCTGGTTCCTCATGTCGTCGTCGGTCATCCGCGGCGGCAACCTCGTCGTGACCGAGGAGGGCATCCGCCAGGGTGTCCGCGAGTTCCTGCTGCCGCTCTGGTCGACGTACTACTTCTTCACCCTCTACGCGAACGCCTCCGGCGACACCGGCTACCAGGCCTCGCGCAGCACGGCGAGCACCGACGTGCTCGACCGGTACCTGCTCGCGAAGACCCGGGTGCTCGTCGCGGACGTGACCACGCACCTCGACGCGCTCGACACCCCGCTCGCGGCCCAGGCCGTCCGGGACTTCGCCGACGTGCTGACCAACTGGTACGTCCGTCGGTCGCGCGACAAGTTCTGGCTCGGTGCGGAGTCCTCACCCGAGGCCCGCGCGGCGTTCGACACGCTGTACACCGTGCTCGAGACGCTCACCCGCGTCGCCGCCCCGCTCGCGCCGCTCGTCACGGAGGAGGTCTGGAAGGGCCTGACCGGCGGGCGCAGCGTGCACCTCGAGGACTTCCCGTCCGCCGACGAGTTCCCGGCCGACGACGCCCTGGTCGCCGCGATGGACCGCGTGCGCGACGTCGCGTCGAAGGGGCTCGCGCTCCGCAAGGCGACCGGCCGCCGTGTCCGTCTGCCCCTCGCGACCCTGACGCTGGTCGTGCCGGACCCGGCAGCGATCGAACCGTTCGCGGACATCCTGCGTGACGAGCTCAACGTGAAGCGCGTCGTGCTCGAGCAGCAGGAGGAGTCCTCGCTCGGCCGCTACGGCATCGAGCGGAAGCTCACCGTCAACGCCCGCGCCGCTGGCCCCCGGATCGGCAAGCAGGTGCAGCAGGTGATCCCGGCCGCCAAGAAGGGTGACTGGGTCGCGACCGAGTCCGGCGTGACGGTCGGCGGCGTCGACCTCGTCGAGGGCGAGTACACGCTCGACCTCACCGTCGCGGACGACTCCGTCGCGGTGGCGTTCCTCGACGGCGGCGGCTTCGCGGTGCTCGACACCGTGACGACCCCCGAGCTCGAGGCCGAGGGGCTCGCCCGTGACGTCGTCCGCGCCGTGCAGCAGGCCCGCCGCGACGCCGACCTCGACGTCAGCGACCGCATCGTCCTGACGCTCCGGGTCTCCGAGGACGCCGAGGACGCGATCCGCACGCACGAGCAGCTCATCGCGGGGGAGACCCTCGCGACGAGCGTCGAGGTGACCACGACGACGTTCGCTCCCGGCGAGGGCTCGGACGTCGGCGACGGTGCGAAGGTGTCCGTGGAGGTGGCACGCGCATGAGCGACAGCGAGCAGTACGACGACGACCACGACGGCATCGAGGACCTCGGTCCGCTCGACGACACGGCCGGGGTCCGCATCCCGGTCGGACCGTCCGGCGAGCAGGCCCCGACGGACGCGCTGCCGTACGGCGGCGACGACGACGAGGTGCAGCGCGTCGAAGCCGCCCTGTACGCCCGGATCGGCGAGCAGGCACCCGAACGTCGGTTGACCGCCACCCGACGGGCCGTCGAGCTCCTCGGCGACCCGCACCTGGCGTACCCGGTCATCCACGTCACCGGCACGAACGGCAAGACGTCGACCGCGCGCATGGCGGAGAGCATCGTCCGCGCCCACGGGCTGCGCACCGGCCTCATGACGAGTCCGCACCTCGTGTCGATCCGGGAGCGCATCGTCATCGACGGCGAGCCGATCGCGGCCGACCGGTTCGTGGAGAACTGGGACGACATCACCCCGATCCTGGCGATGACGGACCAGGAGCTCACCGACAAGGGCGAGCAGCCGCTGACCTTCTTCGAGGCGTTGACCGTCCTGGCCCTGGCGTGCTTCGCCGAGGCACCGGTCGACGTCGCCGTCATCGAGGTCGGCATGGGCGGCGAGTGGGACTCCACCAACGTGGTGCAGAGCCAGGTGCAGGTGATCACCCCGGTGGCGATCGACCACGCCAAGCAGCTCGGGTCGACCGTCGCCGAGATCGCGCGCACCAAGTCCGGCATCATCAAGCCGTCGTCGTCGGTCGTGTCGAGCGCGCAGACGCCGGAGGCACTCGCCGAACTGCAGCGCGCGGCCGAGCTCACCGAGTCGACGCTCGCCGTCGAGGGCACCGGGTTCTCCGTCGTGTCCGACACCCCGGCCGTCGGCGGGCAGCTCGTCACCGTGCAGGGCATCGCCGGGCGCTACGACGACCTGTTCGTCCCGCTCTTCGGCCAGCACCAGGCGCACAACGCCGCCGTCGCCATCGCCGCGGTCGAGTCGTTCCTCGGGCGGGGCTCGCAGGCCCTCGACGAGGACGTCCTGTCCGAGGGCCTCGCGAACGCGACCAGCCCCGGCCGGCTGCAGCCGATCGCGCAGGAGCCCACCGTCGTGGTCGACGCCGCGCACAACCCGCACGGGGCGCGCGCCCTGGCCGAGGCGCTGCCGGTCGCGTTCCCGTCCGAGCACGTCGTCGGCGTCGTCGGGATCCTCGGCGACAAGGACGCCCGCGGCTTCGTCCGGGCGCTCAAGGACACGGTCCAGACCTTCGTCGTCACGCAGCCGCCGGGGGACCGTGCACTCGACGCGGACGCGTTCGCCCGCATCGTCGTGGCCGAGGTGGGCGAGGACCGCGTGGTCGTCGAACCCGCGCTCGAGCAGGCACTGCAGGAAGCGCGCGACCTGGCGGAGGAGGCGGACGCCGAGGACGCCCTCGTGCTCGTCGCCGGCTCCATCGTCATGGTGGGGAAGGTCATGGACCTGGTCCACGCGGAGAGCGGGACGAAGTGACGGACGCACCACGGGCCTCCCGGCCGGGTCGACAGCCGCGCGTGCGGAAGCCGCGCCCGCAGCGCGGTGCCCGCGAGAGCCTCCTCGCGATCACCCTCGGACTCGAGGCCGTGATGTTCTTCTTCCCGATGCTCGTCGTCTACGGGAAGGGCACGCTGCCGCCGCTCGCGGCGTTCGGTGGCGGCATCCTGGCGATCATCGTCCTCGCAGCTGCCTCACGCCTGACGGGCAAGCGCGCCGGTGTATGGTTCGGGTGGCTGCTGCAGGCGGCCATCCTCGCCACCGGCTTCATCGAGCCGTTCATGTTCGCGGTCGGCGCGGTGTTCCTGGCGCTGTGGGTGTTCTGCTTCGTCAAGGGCGGTCAGCTCGACCGGCAGAACGCCGCGTTCCGGGCCGCTCAGGCCGAGGACTGACCACCACCGAACCACAGGAGAACTGCGTGTCCGATCTCGAAGAGACCCTCGTCCTCGTCAAGCCCGACGGCGTCGCCCGCCAGCTCACCGGAGAGGTCCTCCGTCGCATCGAGACCAAGGGCTACGAGATCGTCGACCTCAAGATGGTCACGGCGTCGCGTGAGCTCCTCGACCAGCACTACGAGGAGCACCAGGGCAAGCCGTTCTTCGAGCCGCTCGTCGAGTTCATGCAGTCCGGCCCGGTCGTCGCCGTGCGCGTCGCCGGCAACGGTGTGATCGCGGGCTTCCGCTCGCTCGCCGGCACCACGGACCCGACCTCGGCCGCCCCGGGGACCATCCGTGGCGACCTCGGTCGCGACTGGGGCCTCAAGGTGCAGCAGAACCTCGTGCACGGCTCGGACTCCCCGGAGTCGGCCGCCCGCGAGCTCGCCCTCTGGTTCGCCTGATCGACCGAAGCGGAGCACAGACGCGATGACGAACAACGACCGTCCCACGAAGAACGAGCGTCGCCAGCACGCCCGTGAGGTCGCCCGCCAGCGGGCCGACGCCGAGAAGCGCCGCAAGCGCCGCAACAAGTGGTTCCTGCAGGGCGGCATCGGCCTGGGCATCGTGGCCGTCGCGGCGATCATCGCGATCGTCGTGGTGAACGTGAACAGCGGGGGCACCACCTCCGCCGCCGGCCCGAAGAACATGGTCACCGGTGGCATCCAGTTCACCGGCGGCGACGGCAAGATCACCCCCGTCACGACCGGAGCGGTCTCGGCGGACGGCACCCCGTCCCCGGTCGCCACGGCCGACAGCGACGGCAAGGTCAAGGTCGTCGAGTACGTCGACTGGGCCTGCCCGGTCTGCAAGCAGTTCGAGGGCGCCTACGCCGACCAGATCACCGACTTCGTGAAGAACGGTCAGGCGACGCTCGAGATCCACCCGGTGTCGATCCTCGACCGCAGCTACCTCGGCTCGCGCTACGCCAGCCGTGCCGCGAACGCCGCGATGTGCGTCGCGAACTACGCGCCGGACAAGTTCCTCGACGTGCAGACGCAGTTCTTCGAGAAGCAGCCGGAGGAGGGCACGAAGGGCCTGACCAACGCCGAGATCGCCGACCTGGTGAAGGCCGGCGGGGCCACCGGCTCCGACGTGTCCGAGTGCCTGTCGAACGAGACGTACAAGGGCTGGGTCACGAAGATCACGAACCAGGTCACCTCGGACCCGGCGGTCGCCGGTCCCCAGGGCTTCGGCACGCCGACGATCCTGGTGAACGGGCAGCGTGTGAGCACCCTCACCGACGTCGTCCCGACCATCGAGGCCGCCGCGAAGTAGTCGGCCCCGCCGCACTCGGCCCCGGGGGGCGCCGGCGGGGGGGGGGGGGGGGGGGGGGGGGCCCGGGGGGGGGGGGGGGGGGGGGGGGGCGCGCGGGGGGCGCGGGGGGGGGGGGGGGGGGCCCGCGGCGCCCGCCCCCCTGGAGCGACAAATCTCA
>NZ_JAQMHU010000049.1:0-11259 GCF_028307415.1 Curtobacterium uvaldense
CCGCCAGCACGCCGCGCCGCGAGAACACGTGGCGCGACGTGCCCCGGGTCGTGCGGGAGCAGGACGCGCCAGCGAGCGCGCGCCGGACGGGAGGCGCGTGGTCAGCCCGCACCGCGCCTCCCGACCGCAACCGGGTCGCCTGTCACGCGCACAGCCGCCAGCACGCCGCGCCGCGAGAACACGTGGCGCGACGTGCCCCGGGTCGTGCGGGAGCAGGACGCGCCAGCGAGCTCGCGCCGGACGGGAGGCGCGTGGGCAGCCCGCACCACGCCTCCCGACCGCCACCGGGTCGCCTGTCACGCGCACAGCCGCCAGCACGTCGCGCCGCGGGAACACGTGGCGCGACGTGCCCCGGGTCGTGCGGGAGCAGGACGCACCAGCGAGCGCGCGCCGGACGGGAGGCGCGTGGTCAGCCCGCACCACGCCTCCCGACCGCAACCGGGTCGCCTGTCACGCGCACAGCCGCGAGCACGTCGCGCCGCGGGAACACGTGGCGCGACGTGCCCCGGGTCGTGCGGGCGCAGGACGCGCAAGCGGGCGCGCGTCAGTCGCGCGGGGCGACGTTCCAGGAGTCGATGACGGGGCGGCCGTGCTCGTAGCCGAGCGAGCTCACGGTGGCGGTGCCGAGCTTGAGCACGGCTCCGTCCTGCGGCGCGAGGCGGATCCAGGCGGCACCGAGCGCGCGGAGCACGTGTCCGTGCGCGACCACGATCGCGTCGTCGCCCTCGGCGAGGACCGGACGGACGCGGTTCAGGACCCGCTCGACGCGGACCCGGACCTCGGCGGCGTTCTCCCCCGGGGTGTCGCCGGCAGGGACCCCGTCGGTCCAGAGGTCCCACGGGCCGTGCCGCTTGACCTTGATCTGCGGGGTGGTCAGGCCCTCGTACGCGCCGTAGTCCCACTCGTACAGGTCCTCGTCGAGCTCGGGGTCGACGCCGACGAGCGCAGCGGTGTCCCGCGCGCGCTGCAGCGGGCTCGAGAGCGCGAGCGCGAAGGTGCGGTCGGCGAGGTACCGGCCGGCGCGCCTCGCCTGCTCGATGCCCTCGTCGGTGAGCGGGATGTCGGTGCGGCCGGTGTGCTGACCGCTCTTCGACCACTCCGTCTCTCCGTGGCGGACGAGGACGAGTTCGCCGGGGCGTTCCGAGGTCATGTGTTCCTTCCGATGAGCAGGCCGAGCGCGGCTGCGCCGACCGAGACGACGAGCATCCCGAGGCCGTTCAGGACGGCGGTCCGGGTCTTGCCGGATCGGAGGAGCTGCACGGTCTCGACGCTCGCCGTCGAGAACGTCGTGTACCCGCCCATCATGCCCGTCCCGAGCACGGCGACCACCGAGGGGCCGAGGGCGCCGGTCTCCCCGAGCCCGGTGACGAGCCCGAGCACGAGCGATCCCGTGACGTTGATGACGAGCGTGCCGAGCGGGAAGCGTCCGAGCGCGGTGCCGTCCACCCGGGCCTTGACGGTGCCGTCGAGCCAGCAGCGCAGCGCCGCGCCGACCCCGCCGCCGAGGGAGACCAGCAGGAGTCCGAGCAGGGTCACCGGGCACCCCCGCTCCGAGCGCCCCGGGAGCGCCGGGCGCCGGCGACCCACGCTCCCGCTGCCGCGGCGGCCAGCCCGAGCACCACCGACAGCAGCGCGTACCCGGTGCCGGCGCCCCACCGCCCGACGTCGAGCAGCCGGGCGGTGTCGTCGGCGAGAGTCGAGTAGGTCGTGAAACCACCGAGGACGCCCGTGCCGACGAACAGGCGGAGCGCCCGACGTCGGCCGAGGTCCGGACCCGCGTGCGCGAGTGCCTCCAGGAGCACCCCGAGGCAGAACGCTCCGACGACGTTGATGCCGAGGATCGTCCAGCTGATGCCGTCCACCGCGGGGAACGCTGCGGCGAGCGCAGCCCGCACCCCGGTGCCGATCGCACCGCCGAGCGCGACGAGTCCGAGGTACCGCCAGCGACGGTGCGGGGGCCGGTCGGTCGTGCGGGTGTCCACGGACGTCAGTCCACCAGGGCGGCCACGCCCTCGACCTCGACGAGCTGGTCGTCGTAGCCGAGGACGGTCACGCCCGTCAGCGTGCTGGGCACGTCGT
Source organism: Curtobacterium uvaldense (assembly GCF_028307415.1). Classification (NCBI taxonomy): domain Bacteria; kingdom Bacillati; phylum Actinomycetota; class Actinomycetes; order Micrococcales; family Microbacteriaceae; genus Curtobacterium; species Curtobacterium uvaldense. The sequence continues at coordinate 2,080 of NZ_JAQMHU010000049.1, forward strand.
GGTCCCCCATCGCGGCCCGGACGACCTCCCATGCGGCGACGAGGTCGGCCCGGTCGGACGACGCCACGAGCACGCGGGTGTGCAGGAGGTCGCCGAGTCCGGCGCCGGCCGCGGCGAGCGCCGTCTCGAGGTTGGCCATGCACCGAGCGGCCTGGGCACGGTGGTCCCCCACGGCGACGGTGCGACCCTGCTCGTCGAGCGGGCAGGCCCCGGCGAGGAACACCAGTCGGGCACCGGCAGGCGCGGTGGCGGCGTACGCGTACTCCGCCACGGAGCTGAGTCGGTCGGAGCGGATGAGCTGCACGGCGCTGGTCACCCTGCCAGCCTGCCACGACCGGACCCGCGGGAGCGTGCCCGCCGCCCGCGGGGCCGGCCCGGAGCCGCCCGTGTGAGCGGACCCTCAGCGTGCGACGGGGTTCGCCGTGCGACCCGCCCGGATGAGCGAGTCGGTCTGCGCCGACAGGTCGACCATCTGCAGGGTGTTCCGCAGCTGCAGCCGGTTCAGGCACGAGTGCTCGAAGTCCGGCACGCGGAGGTCGATCGGCCGCGCCCGTCCCGCCGCGGCGTCGTCCACGCAGGAGCCGACGAGCCGCCAGAAGACGCGGCCCGGCAGGACGCCGTCCTCGTCGAGGATCGCCGCGAGGTACCGGAGCACCCCGTCGAACACGTCGGTGAAGACGCCGAGCGCCGCCTCGTCGTCGTCCACGGGGTGCACGATCCGCTCGATCCCGGCGGGCACCGGGACGTCGCCGACGACCACGACCTCCTCCCCGATGTCCTTCATGAACACGCGGGACACCGCACCGTCGCGCAGCACGAGCACGAGGTTCTCGCCGTGCGGCATGAACAGCAGCTGGTGCTCGGTCAGGCAGTGCACGACGGGGCGGAGGTACGCGTCGAGGTACCGCTCGACCCACGACGCGGCGTCGAACCCCGACTCCGCGACGAGCGCAGCAGCCACCGACCGACCCCTCGCGTCCCGGTGGAGCAGCGCCGCCATGGTGATCGGCCGCTCCCCCGGCTGCAGGCGCGGCACCGGGCTCTCCCGCCAGAGCGCCGCGAGCATCTTCCGCTGCGGTGCACCCTGCTGCGCGGACACGGCCCCGATCCGGTGCCAGACGTCCCCGGTGTACCCGATCGCCGCGTGCTCGCGCAGCACCCCGAAGCCGGCGTCGGCCAGGACCGGATCGGACCCCACGAGGTCGGCCACCCAGTCGTTCACCGCGGGCGCGGTCCGCATGTACGCCGGTGACATCCCCCGCAGGAAGCCCATGTTCTGCACGGCGAGCGCCGTCTTGACGTAGGACCGCTCCGGCCGGGAACGGTTGAACGCGGTGCGGATCGACTGCTGCGGCTGGTGGTCGTCCGGCCCCTCGCCGAGGTCGACGAGGTCCTGCCGCCCGAGGTCCGGGGCGAACGTCACCGCGATCCGGTGCTGCCACTGCCAGGGGTGCACCGGGAACCACGTGTACTCCGCGGGGTCGAGCCCGCGTCGGTCGAGCACCTCGTGGAAGCGCGCGACCGTCGACGCGTCGAGCTCGGCGTCCCAGTGCTGGTGCTCGGACCGGTCCGCGGTGAGCGCCAGGTGCGTGTGCTCACGACGGGCTGCGAGCCACCGGTACCGGAAGCGCCCGCCGGACTCGGGGGCGAACGCGCGGTACTCGTCGAGCCCGAACCCGATCCGCCCGTTCGCGGCGACGAACGCCGGGTGCCCCTCGGTCATCGCGGCCTCGGCGTCCTGGAACCCCGCGACCACGTCGCCGTCCGACCGGCCGCGGGCGAGCTGCGCGGCGGAGGGGCCGCCGCGCCGGTGCTTCGCCGCGGCGCTGGCGAGCGTCGAGGCGATCTCCTCCAGGTACGTCCCGAGGAGGGCGTCGGGGATCCCGAGCTGCTCGTGCAGCGCGAGCACGAGGTCCTGTGCATCGAGCGGCGCCGGGACGCCCGCGCGGCTGCGGGTGAGCGAGGCCTCGTCGACGACCCAGTGCTCGAGCGTGTGCACCCGCGCGCGGAAGCGGTAGGTCGAGTCCCCGGCGTCGAGCACCCAGCCCGCACCGTCGGGCCGTGGGGCGACCAACCGTTCGTGCGTGAACTCCGCGATCGCCTTGGCGACGAGGTGCCGCTCGGCCGGCTCGAGGTGCTCCGGCCGCAGGTGCGCGGCGGGTCCGTCGTCGTCGGGCGTGCCGATCCGGCCGATGTCCAGGACCGACAGCAGCGCGCGCTTGCCGTCGACGTCGACCTCGCGCAGGACACGGAACCCGACCTCGGCGTTCTTCCGCTGCACCGCCGTGTTGCGCACGTCCGGCTCGACGACGACCCGCTGCGCGCCGAGGGCGTCGCGGCAGTGCTCGACCACCGCTCGCATCACGGCACGTGTCAGCCCGTGGACACGTCCCTCGTCGGGCGGCGGAGCGACGAGCAGGTGCATGCCGACGTCGCCCGGTTCCGCGTCCCACACGTCGGTGAGCAGCACGACCGCCGGGTCGTAGGTCTCCGCGTACGCGACGGGCTCACCCTCCCACCGGAGCACCCACCCCGCCTGCGCCGGGTCCTCCTGCACCGAACGGAGGTACGTGCGGACCGCGTCGGTGTCGTGGTCGGTCATCGCCCACCACGACGACGCCGGCGCGGCGAGCCACGCCTGCACGACGGCGGCGTCGCGGTCCGGGACCACCGGGTGGACGGACGGGAGGCCCGTGGTCGCCTCCGCCCGTGCGGCGACGGTCGCCGGGGCGCTCACGACGCGGCCCCGGCGGTCGCGGTCCGGCGGGCTGCCGCGGCTGCGGCCCTCGCCGGGGCGTCGGCGACGGGACCGGTCGTGGCGGCCGGGCCGGTATCGGCCGCAGCGTCCGGGCCGGTGCCGGCCGTGCGGACCGGAACCGGCCGTCCACCGGGCAGGCCGAACTCCTGGAAGGCGATCCGCTCCTCCAGGCCGTACACGGACCGCCCCGTGACGGAGCGGATGATCGAGGCGTTCCGCCACGCCCCCATCCCGAGGTCGGGGGCGGTCAGACCGTGCGTGTGCTCCTCGGCGTTCTGCACCCAGATCCGTCCGCCGAGGGTGTCGACGTGCAGGTCGCGTGCGACGGCGAACCGACCGCGGTCGTCGCGGCGGACGAGGTGCTCGACCGGGGCGAGGAAGTCCGGGTCCCGCGGTCGGTACCCGGTCGCGAGGACGAGCCGGGCGACCTCGTGCACCGCCTCGGTGCCGAGCTGCCCGTGTCGGAGGGTCAGTCGGAAGCGGTCCCGCTCGGGCAGCCACGCAGCCGCGACGACGCTGGTGTCGGTCCGGAGCGTCGTCGGGACCGGCCCGCGGGCGCTGATCCGGTAGAGCGTGTCGTAGACCTCGTCCACCAGGTCGGCGCTGATGCCCTTGTACAGCCCCCGCTGCTCGCGACCGAGCCGGTCTCGCACCTCGCCGGGCAGGGCGTGGAAGTGGTCGGTGTACTCCGGGCTCGTCATCTCGAGCGTGAGCTTGGTGTCCTCCATCGGGAAGAACCGGGGCGATCGGGTGATCCAGTCGAGGCGGTAACCGCCGTCGCGGATGCCCTCGAGCAGGTCGCGGTAGACCTCGGCCGCGGACTGCCCGCTCCCGACCACGGCGATCGAGTCGGCGCTCCGGAGCGCGTCACGCGCCGGCAGGTACCCCGCGGAGTGCACGACCGGTCCGTCGAGGTCGCGGAGCGCCTCGGGCACCGCGGGTTCCGTGCCGATCCCGAGCACGACGTGCCGGGCGACGTACCGCTCGGACCCGCTCGGGGTCTCGGCGTGCACGGTGAACAGGTCGGTGTCCTCGTCGTGCTCGACGGCGACGACCCGACGGCCCCAGCGCAGCGTGTCGAGCCGTTCGGCGGCCCAGCGGCAGTAGGCGTCGTACTCCACGCGCAGGGGGTGGAAGTCCTCGCGGATGAAGAAGGGGTAGAGCCGCCCGGTCTCCTTGAGCCAGGCGAGGAACGAGAACGGCGACGTCGGGTCCGCCATGGTCACGAGGTCGGCCAGGAACGGGACCTGGATGGTGGCGTCGTCGAGCATCATGCCGTGGTGCCAGGCGAAGCCGTCGGCCTGGTCGAGGAACACGGCGTCGAGGTCGTCGATCGGGTCGGTCAGGCAGGCGAGCCCGAGGTTGAACGGGCCGATCCCGATCCCGACCAGGTCGAGGACGCGGCCGGCACCGTCGCCGGTGTCGCTGGTCCTGGTGCCGGTGTCGCTGGTCCTGGTGCCGGTGTCGCTGGTCCTGGTGCTGGTGGCGCTGGTGCTGGTGGCGCTGGTGCTGGTGGTGCTGGTGCTGGTGCTGGTGGTCACCGGGTCGCTCCCGTCGTCGTGCCGGCCGTGCTGGGGACGCCGCTGGCGTGCAGGCGCGCCGCGGTGTCGACCACGTGGTCGAGCGCCGCGACGACCTGCGTCGTGCTCGTGGTGGGGTTGAGCAGGGTGAGCTTGCTGCACGGACGGCCGTCGATCACGGTCTTCGCGACGAGCACCCGACCCTCGGCGAGCAGGGCCGCGCGCAGCGGCGCGACGAGTGCGTCGGCCTCGGCGTCCGACACCCCGTCCGGCTGCCAGCGGAAGAGCACCGTGCTCAGCTGCGTCGGCGCGACGAGCACCAGGTCCGGGTGTGCCGCGACGTGCTCGTGCACCCGCTCCGTGACGTCGAGCACCGCGTCGAAGGCCCGTCCGATCGCCTCGGCGCCGCTCGCCCGGAGGGTCGCCCAGAGCTTGAGCGCGTCGAACCGCCGGGTGGTCTGCAGGGACTTGTCGACCTGGTTCGGCTCGTCGGCGTCCTCGGGGTTGAGGTAGTCCGCGTGCCACGAGGTCCGGCGGAGGTCCTCCGGGTCCCGCACGAGCAGCGCGCTCGACGACACCGGCTGGAAGAACGACTTGTGGAAGTCCGCGGTGACGCTCCGCGCTCGTCCGATGCCGGCGAGCAGGTGTCGGCGGGTCGGGGACACGAGCAGACCACAGCCGTACGCGGCGTCGACGTGCAACCAGACGTCCTCGAGGTCGCAGACGTCGGCGATCGCCTCGAGCGGGTCGATGCAGCCGCGGTCGGTCGTGCCCGCGGTCGCGACGACGGCCGCGGGCGTCCGGCTCTCGCGCCGGGCGTCGGCGATCGCGTGGGCGAGGGCGTCCGGTCGCATCCGGCCCGCTGCGTCGGCGGCGACGTCGACCACGGCACGTTCCGGCAGGCCGAGCAGCATCGCGGACTTCCGGACGCTGAAGTGGCTCGACGCGGTGGCGAACACGACGAGGTCGTCGAGTGCCGGCGAGCGGTGCGCACGGTCTCCAGCGCGGAGCGGTGCGGTCGCGGCCTGGCGCGCCAGGAGCAGGGCGTGCAGGTTCGACTGGGTCCCACCCGAGGTGAAGACCCCGTCCCCCGTCGGGAAGCCGATCGCGTCCGTGACCCACCGGACCGTTCGACGTTCGATCTCGGTGCCGATCCGCGACTGGTCCCAGGTGTCGACCGACGGGTTGACCGCCGCGAGGACCGCCTCGGCAGCGACCGCGGGCACCGCCACCGGACAGTTGAGGTGCGCGAGGTACCCGGGGTCGTGGAACCAGACGGCCTCCGCGGTGAAGAGGTCGTCGACCTCGGCGACGGCGGCCTCCGCCGACCCGAGCGGTCGGTCGAGGTCGACCGCCGCGACACGCTGCCGGAGGACGGCGGCGGGCGTGTCGGTGGTCGGCGCGGTGACGGCCGCGAGTCGGTCGGCGGTCCGGTCGACCGCGCCCCGGACGACCCTGCGGTACCGGTCGGAGCGGTCGGACGTGAGGAGTTCGAGCAATGGCGTGGAGCTGTTCACGTTAGGTAAGGCTAACCTCACTCCTCCGCGGAACGGAAGCCACACCCGGGGGAAGACCGGTCGTTCTGTCGCGCTCGGCTCGCCCCGGCCTGCCCCGGTACGCTCACCGGGTGACCTGCCCTCCGTCCGCCGCCGACGCCGACGCGGACGCGACCGCCGACGCAGTCGCGACCGTCGACGCCGTCGCGACCGTCGCCGTCATCGGCGCGGGGCAGGCCGGGCTGTCGGTCGCGCACCACCTGCGCCGACGCGGGTTCCGCGCCGTGTCCGGCGCCGGGGACCGCGGCGGGCCGGCCGGCAGGACCGTCGTCGTGCTCGACGCGAACCAGCGGCCAGGAGGCGCGTGGCAGCACCGGTGGGCGTCGCTGCGGATGGCCACGGTGAACGGCATCCACGACCTGCCCGGCACGCCGCTCCCACCCGTCGACCCTGCGGAGGAGGCCCGCACCGCGGTCCCCCGCTACTTCGCCGACCACGAGGCGCGCGAGGCCCTCCCGGTGCTGCGGCCCGTCCGCGTGCGGTCGGTGACCCCGGTCGACGACCGCCCCGACGGGGCACTCCGTCTCGACACGGACCACGGCTCGTGGCTGGTGCGCGCCGTGGTGAACGCCACCGGCACGTGGGACACCCCGGTGGTCCCGGACGTGCCGGGTGCCGCGTCCTTCCTCGGCGAGCAGCTGCACAGTCGCGACTTCGTCGACGCCGAGCACTTCCGCGGCAGGCGCGTGGCCGTCGTCGGCGGCGGGATCTCCGCGGTGCAGCTGCTCGGGGAGATCAGCCTCGTCACCTCGACCGTCTGGTACACCCGGCGCGAACCGGTGTTCCTGCCGGGCGGCTTCGTCCACGAGGTCGACGGCGTCGACGTGGAACGACGCGTGGCCGCCGACGTCCGGGCCGGTCGACCGCCGGCGAGCATCGTGTCGTACACCGGACTGATCTGGACCGGCGCGCTGCGTGAAGCCGCTCGGCGCGGTGTGCTCGAGCGGCGGCCGATGTTCACGCGGGTCCGACCGCACGGCGTCGTGGAGGCCGACGGCACCGACACCTCGGTGGACGTCCTGCTCTGGGCGACCGGGTACCGCGCGGACCTCGACCACCTGGCGCCGATGCACCTGCGCGGCCCGCTCGGCGGCGTCTCGGTCGCCGGTACGCAGGTGACCGACGAGCCGCGCGTGCACCTCGTCGGGTACGGCCCGTCGCAGTCGACCGTCGGGGCGAACCGCGCGGGCCGGGCCGCCGCCCGCGACCTGGACCGCTGGCTCGACACCCACGAGGGCACCCGCGGGGACGGTCGACCGCCGAGTGCTGACGTCGAGCGCTGACCGCCGGACCCCGGACCCCGGACCCGATCAGCGTCTCGCCGAACGGTGCCGCCGAGCAGCCTCAGGCCACCGGGACCGGTGGGAGCTCGCGGTCGGTCTCGGCGACGCGGGTGGCCTTCGCGGCGAGGCCCTGCAGCGGCCCCTCGAGCAGCACCCTGTCGGCGACGTGGCGGAGCGCGAGCCCGAGCCGAGTCCGGGGGTAGGCGAACCGGACGATCCCGCGCGGGATGCCCTGCACGTCGTCCACGAGCGGTCGCATCCAGTCGTCGAACGCCGCGAGCGCACGGTCGAGGTCCGCACGGTCCGAGGAGCGACCCGTGACCGATGCGGCGAGCACGTACCCGCTCGTGAGGGCGAGCGACGCGCCTCCTCCGCCCATGGGCGTGACGCACCACGCTGCGTCGCCGACGAGGGCCACGCGGCCCCGCCGCCAGACGGGCATCCGCACCTGGGTGAGCCGGTCGACGTAGACGTCGTCCGACGTCGCGAAGCCGTCGAGCACACGGCGCGACTGCCACCCGGCGTCGGCGAACCGTTCCTCGAGCCCCGCCTGCACCCCCGTGCGCTCGGCGCCGGTCACCCCGTCGTCGTCGCCGGCCCAGGCCAGGATCGCGCGGGTCGTGTCGTACGGGTCGGGGCGCAGGTGCACCTGGCGTCCACCGACGGCATTGTACCAGCGCCACCGTCGGTCGTCGGAGTCCGTCCGAGGGATCGTCCCGAACGCCATCGTGACGCCCAGGTCCCGCTCGGCGACGTCGCCCGGGTGGTCGAACACCAGCGCCCGGGTGGTCGACCGGACACCCTCGGCGACCACGAGCAGGTCCGCCCGGAGCGTCCGACCTGAGGTCGTCGTGACGGCGACGTGTCCGGGCGCGGTGTCGTCGACGTCGGTGATCCGCTCACCGAAGACGAAGGGCACCTCGTCGGGCAGCGCGTCGCGGACCGTGCGGGCCAGGTCGCCCCGGAGCACCTCGAGCTCGGCGGTCGCGCCGTCCGGCCCCTCGGGCAGGGTCGCGGTCACCCGTCCCTCGGTGTCGACCAGGACGGTCCCGGTCTCGGTGGTGTTCGCGGCACGGACCGCATCCGTCAGCCCCATCCGCTCGAGCACCTGCTTCGCGACGCCGCGGACGTCGACGTTCTGCCCGCCGTCACGGAAGGCCGGAGCGCGTTCGACGACGGTGACGTCCCAACCGGTGTGCCGGAGCCACCAGGCGGCGGACAGACCTGCGATGCTCGCTCCCGAGATCACTGCGTGTGGTGCGGACATGTCCTGCTCCTCGTGTGCTGCGCGGTCGGCTGGGACCGACCGCTCGTGCTTTACAGTGAAGCGACTTGACTGTGGAGGAACCTGGATGCCCGACATCGACCCGCTCACGACGGACTGGCAGGACGACGAGGTCGCCGTCATGCACCACCTCCGGGACTGGGCCGTGGCGTTCGAGGAGCTCGACCGGCACCTCGGCGTGTGGATGGGGATGTCGACGACGGATGCGAACGCCCTCGGTCAGGTGCTGTGGGCCGAGCAGGCGGGCGAGCCGCTCTCCCCCGCGCAGCTCGCCCGGCAGATCGGCATGACGTCGGGTGCGACCTCGGTGCTCGTCGACCGGCTCGAGACGGCAGGTCACGTGACCCGCCACCGCGAGAGCACGGACCGCCGGCGGGTGACCCTGCGCGCGACCGCCGCGGCGCGGGCTGCGAACGAGGCGTTCCTCGCGCTCGCCGGGCGCGAGATCGCGGGCGCCCTCCGCGAGAGCGACCCCACCGAGCTCCGGGCCGCACTGCGGTTCCTCGCGCGGATGACGACGGCGGCGACCGCGGCGAACACGCGCCTCGCGGCGCGTCGGAGCGGTGGTTCGACCACCGCGACCGCCCACTGATCGACGGGCGGCGCCTCGCCGGGAGCAACGGGCTCCGCATCCCCGAGAGCACCGCCTCGCCGCGAACGACGAGAACCCCTCCGGGCCGGAGCTCGGAGGGGTTCTCGGGTGTGGTGACCCCAGCGGGATTCGAACCCGCGTTACCGCCGTGAGAGGGCGACGTACTAGGCCGCTATACGATGGGGC